>DASYEA010000483.1:0-5108 GCA_036499265.1 Schlesneria sp.
GACCATCAAGTCAAATCGAATATCGAACTTGCTATACGCGCCATTGAGGAGCGCGCAAAATCGAGATAGCACCGGCCGCAACAATTGACCTTGAAATGATGATTGGCATGATCAAGAGGAACATCGAGTCGTGATACGCCATATCACCATTAATCTTCTATTGATTTTGGCCGCGAGAGCATCGATCGCTCATCGTGAGTTCCGCAGCCTAGTCGATTTATTTGACCGCATGACATTCCTTACCGGCACCGAATACGTCGAAAAGCGAAACGGGCTTCTGCACCATCCACGAGCGGAGGCCGTTTTGATCACAATTCAGAAGAATCAAAAGCGAACTGAGGAGGCACGCTGGTTGGCAGCGATCCTGCTGGACAGGCTGCATCAGCCCGAAGAATTCGAGCGTTTGACACTGGCATGGCGAAACAGAGCGTTGACCCCTTCGGCCGGCCGCGTGATTGTCTCCTCTGCGAATTGGTCACCAATCGTCCCCGCGAACCAGAAGCCACCGGACTTCGCCGCCCGCAAAGCCAAGGGGTTGAGCGAAGACGAGCGAATTAATTTGAAGAATGAAATTGCTCGAGAGGCGGAAAGGTACAAGGAAAAACATCTTCCCGATTCTCTGTTGTGGACATCGATTTTTGGCGAAGTGCTTCTGCAGCGGTTGGGCCCTGATGTTGCCTGGCCACGTGTGGAAAATATGCCCGCTGACGAATCCGAAGAGATGAGACCCGAGCCCCCGGAAAAACCGGTCAATCTGAGCCATTGCCTGATCGATGCGATTATTGTTCTGGCGGCGAATAAGGAACGCCGGGCCACCGGTGAAGTCGTGCGCATTATTGAAGCCAAGGAGACTGGACAACTGACCAGACGACATGCAATCGTGGCCCTCGGAATGATCGGTGATCCTCGTAGCTGTGATTGCCTGAAGCACATTCTCGGCAGCGCCAAGTATGCAAATGACCTTCGGATAAACGCCGCGAAGTCGATCGCACTTCTGAATTGCCCGGACGCTCTAGAGGTACTTCGCGCGTTACACGCCGTGACATCGGATCAAGACATGAAAACGGAAATTGAACAGGCCATACTCGCTATCGAGCAGGAGGCTCGCTGATACCTAACTTGGACTATTCGTGACAGGAAAGCCCGCGATGCACGTCGCTTCAGATGACCCGCAAGAGTATGGCTGAACTCGCCTAGGCGATCATCGCTTCGCCTTATCCAAGTCCGGCAGAAATCCTGCGAGCAGACCAATTGCCGGTAGGAATGCGCAGACCTGGTAGACGAAGCTGATACTTGTCCAATCCGCAAGCTTGCCTAAGACGGCGGCGGCGACACCGGCCATTCCAAATGCGAACCCGAAAAATAGTCCGGCAATCATTCCGACTCGACTTGGTACGAGTTCCTGCGCGTAGACCATGATTGCAGAAAATGCCGACGCCAGGATCAGGCCGATCGGGACCGTGAGCAACACCGTCCAAAACAGATTGACATGCGGCAAGATCAGAGTGAACGGAAGAACCCCGAGAATCGATCCCCAGATCACTCGCTTGAATCCAATCTTGTCCCCGACAGGGCCGCCTGCGAGTGTACCGACAGCCACCGCTCCCAAAAAGACGGAGAGATAAACCTGGGCCATCGGAAGCGAGACGTTGAATTTGTCGATCAAGTAGAAGATGTAGTAGTTGCTTAAGCTGACTGTGTAGAAATATTTCGAGAAGAGCAGCACCAGCAGGATCCCAATTGAAATGGCCACCTTGTAAGTCGGCAATTGGTTGTGAGTGATCGCAGGTCCACGTTTCGCTTTCGCTCGCAGTTCGATGAGATGATTCTGATACCAGCGGCCGATGGCAGACAGCACCACCATCGCCATCAATGCGATCACCGAGAATAACGCAATGCTGGGCTGCCCCCACGGAACCACGACGAATGCTCCGAGCAACGGTCCGATGGCAGTCCCTGCGTTGCCACCGACCTGGAACAGTGACTGAGCAAAGCCGTGCTTTCCACCTGATGCCAGTCGCGCAATCCGTGATGCTTCAGGATGAAAGACCGATGATCCGATTCCAACCATCCCCGCAGCGATGAGGATCATCGGAAATGTGTTCGCCATCGACAACAGGATCAGACCGCAGAAGGTGAAGATCATGCCGATGGCAAGTGAGTAAGGCTGCGGTCGACGATCTGTCGCCATCCCAACCAATGGCTGCAGTAGCGATGCCGTCAGTTGAAATGTGAAGGTGATCAGTCCGACTTCCCAGTACGATAGCGAATACTGGGTTTTGAGAATTGGATAGACCGCGGGGATCAGCGATTGCATCACATCGTTCAGCATGTGCGACAGGCTGAGTCCGAACAGGACGGCAAGGACAGAGTTCTGTTGATGCGGCGTCGCATTCTGGTCGGAAATCGAATTCATCTCTGCCACATTTCCCGTCGCCATCAGTCTTGCCCTTTATTTATCCAGCAGCCCTATTTTGTCCGACCGAGCGCCACCGTCAAGGCAGGGAACATCGTCGATATTGATAGCGACACAATCCCTGTTCGAAGGTTCGCCGTCGTTTACGGGTATCCAGTCAATACAGCCATCGGCTCAACTTCTAACGCGAATTTCTGGTACTTGTCTGTTTTAGATCATTCTTTAATTTGATTACCGCCAACTCTTTAGCCTTTGCTTCCACTTCAACAGTCAATTGCTGGTGGCGCCAGCAATCGGGGAAGTCTTTGATGTCGATAAAGTCATGATGTCGCGCCGGCTTTGGGCCGCTCCATCCTTCCAGCGGACTGGAAATGTGGAACAACGGCTCGCGATTCCAAGTCTTGATCGCTAACTCAGTCGCTGCCGACTCGGAGAGATTATCGCGATGGCATCGATGATGGTGGACATCATAGACCAATGGGATACCGGTCGCGCGACAGACCGGCAACAGGTCTGCAGGGGCAAAAATCTTGTCATCGTTCTCGACTGTGAGCCGATCTCTCACGCGGGATGACAAGCGATCGAGCGATTTTGCGAAGTCAACAGTCGCTGTTGCTTTGTCCCCGAACGCGCCGCCACCATGAATGTTGATGACATCGGCGCCAATCCATTCGGCGACTTCCGCCTGATATTCCAATTCGCGGATCGATGCTTCAACAACCTCGGGTCGCTGAGAGTTCAAGACGACAAATTGGTCCGGATGGAAGCACGTTCGCAGTTGGTGCTGATCTGAAAAAGTTTTGGACTCTCTGAATCTTTCCACAATCGTATTGGAATCAGGAAGGTCACTAATGTCATAACCGACTGCGGGATGAGTCTTGATCGGCAAGATCTGGCTGTTGATCCGGAAGCAGCCGATTTGATGCTGCACGCAGAATTTCAGCGCCTCAAGCAAGGCGTCGGCGTTTGCCAGGCAGAGATCAGATAGTTTGGCCAAGGCGAGCGGACGCGTCATCCGTCCAATCGCTGCAGCCGTGGTCGTGGCAAACTTGATAGGTTCATCACGAAAGCCGCAGCAAAGTCCAAGCCGTATCACGTCGTCATCCGATTCATCATGACAATGGATAATTGTAATATCGTAGCCGTAGCGACCCATAGGAAGTAGGGGATCTGGGCTAGAGCCACCCAGCGATAAAATGGCCAGATCACTACCATGCACCAGATAATGGTTGTCCACACCACGATTATATCCAGAGCGGCTAACTGGATGTTTTGCAGGCCGACAAAGATCGGCATGAATAGGAGATTCGCGACCAAGTTGATTGCGAATGGCCACAGCACCGAGGTCGCAACTTTACGGCGAACGACCTGCACGAATACGAACCCAAATGTCATAAAGATCACTGGGTAAAGGAGCGTCCAGATTAGACTGATTGTCGATGGCGACGGCGTCCACGCGGGCTTCGCCAAATGGTTGTACCAATCCATCCACGGCATGGTTCGGCTCACTCGATTGCGGGCGTGTTCCATCTCGGTAGGGAGAAAGAACGAGCGATTACCGTACCGATGGGCTGTCTGATCACGCTTTCGAATGGCAGTTGATTCGAAAATGGACCTATGCCGATGGTTTTCGCAGCAGGAAGACCAGAATGCGGCCGGTCAGTACGCGAGGGTCATTCATGAGTCGGTAGACGGCTTGTTCCGTTTCTCGATCAGCGTGCTTCTTCTTGTGATGACGCGAAGCAAGTTTCAGCCACTGGACTGGAGCCAACAGCGGCCACAGCATCCAGGCCAGCGGGCGATAGCGGCTGACTTCGAACTTTTCCATCTTCAGGCCCGCACGACGCCACGCATATTCCAATGTCGGTAATGGCAGGCAATTGACGTGCGGATTGTAGAAGTCGCCGGGGCCGGGAACGCGCATGACGTAGGCGGCGTCAGAATAGAAGCCACTCGACAAATACGACAGCCGTGCCGCCAGGCATGATTCGTTCGGTGTCGAAACGACGGCGTATCCCCCGGGCTTCAGAATTCTGCTGATTTCGCGCAGTAGCGCGTAGCTGTTTTCCAGGTGTTCGATCACTTCGAGTGCGGCCACAACGTCGAACGAGTCGTCTTGGATGGGCAGCGGTTTGTTGAGATCGGCTTGCACGAAGTTGATTGAATCGGCAACGAAGTTCCCTTCGTTGAAATCGACTGCGGTAGTTTGAAAGCCGGCATCTCGAGCCCAAACGCTGAGGGCTCCCTGCCCTGCTCCCAAATCGGCGAGCGATCCGCGCGGAAGCTGCGACAATAAGCGATGTGCGCCGGAATGGACGCCCGGCATGGCCATTTCGATGGGCCGCGTCTGTCGAGAAGTCGATTCAGAAATCGAGGAACTGGATGTTCGGTTTCGACTCTGCGGTTCGTTGACAATCGACATGATTTCTCCTGCGCAAGCCAGACTTTCACACAGTTGAGAGTCTGAACTCGTCGGGTGTATCGGGATTTCGGCGAACGGGTCAAGATCAACTCGGTTAATGAGCCACATGGAAATCGGTTTGATACGATCGAATCCGGCTTGCGCTACGCTCCGTTCGGCCTTTCAGCCACTTTTAAGAGAAAGCATGAATTCACCCAGCATCGTTTGGTTTCGGCAGGACCTGCGTCTCGAAGACAATCCCGCATTACTCGCAGCAGTTGCGGCGGGTGG
>DASYEA010000484.1:0-3533 GCA_036499265.1 Schlesneria sp.
TTCATGTACGACTCGCTAATTCGCAGATTGACGAATGGAGAACAGACCATCACTGGGCCGTTGCCGACAGTGGCTTCGCCTCGGACAGCGATCTTGTGTTCTTTGGCCTGTGCGTTTCCGGCCGCATTCAGGGTGATCAGGGCTTCGGTCTGACCCTCGGCGATCGAGATTTCGCGGCTGGAATTCATCCCGTTGGGGTTCAGCAGCAATTCGATCTTGATCGGGGCTTTGAAATCGCCTTCGCGAGTGGCGACAACCTTGAGCGACATCTGGCCACCTTGAACCAGTGGCACCTTGGGTTCGACGATCTGCAACGTGAAGGGAACTTTTTGGGTGATCGCCATCGCCAACGAATTCGTTCTCTCGGTCCAGAACGGAACGTTGTTGTTGCCGCGAATCAAGACGGTCGGCAAGCGAACTTCTCCGGAAGGTGGGTTCGCATTGTTCGGATCTTCCAGCGTTCCAATCAATTGACCAAACTTACCGCCGACGGCTGCATCGGGTGCCGCGTAGAGAATGACCTGAGCGACATTCTGATCGGCCGACATCCCGAATGATTCGATGGTCACTCCGGGTGGAAGGCTATCTCCCTTGAACGCCAGCGGTCCGCCAAAGTTCTGTCGATTCGCATTGATGAGCAGTGGGAATCGATTGCCTTGTGCGATGGCAACGTGCGGTTCGACGTACTGCACAAATTCATTGACACCCAACAACAAGTGCGGGGCAACGGGTTCCAATTCCACTCGATAGTGAAACGCATTGCCACCTCGGTGCAGATGATCGCGGACTTGCAGGAAGTACTCACCATCGGCGGGGACCGCAAAGCGAAGGTAGCTGTCCGGTGATCCGTTGGCGTCGTCATTGCTGGCGATTGTTCCCCCCTGAGCGTTGTAGAGGACCAGCAATGGATCGAGTTCTGAGCGAATCCGACGTGCATAGACGTGGATGTCGATATTCTGACCTTTTGTCGCTGTGAATCCAAAGAAGTCTGCGTCCGTCTTCGAGGCCAACACCCCGTTGAACGCGACTGGCGCGGCCGCCTTAGTCGCTTGCTGGATGTTCTCGTTCGGTTCGACTTCAATCGAGTTCTCCAGGTTCGACAGGCGGAACTGCATGCCGGACGGAGCGATTCCGTGATCATCCTGCGGGAAGACGGCATAGTCTGGAGTCGCGGTGGCAGGGAGGTCGAATTCCCGAGTGAATTCGCCAGCGATGTCGCCCAGGAAGCGAACTTGAACCTTGGTTCCCGGCTTGCCGCCGGCGGGCACGATGGCGAGCGGACGGGGATAGCTACCAATGTGGCAGCGGTAGTGACTGGCACCGTTTCCGCCGTAGCTGCTTTCGCGAATCTGGACAATGTATTTTCCATCGGCAGGGGCGATGATCGAAGCGACACCGTCTTGCCAGATCAGCGCGGCATCGTCGCTGGTCGCGAGTTCAAAGCGTGCTTCGTTCAAGATCGCGACATACGGATCGAACATCGTGTCGCCGAGGCGAATACCTTCGACTTCGGCCGTGATCCGTTCGCCCTTCTTCGCTTCGATGATGAAGTAGTCAACGTCCTCGTTCTGGATGATCCCTTCCACGGTGACGTTGTTGGCGACTTCCTGGGGCTTCGCGAACTCACTGTTCGGTTCTTTCTCTGCCACGGCAGGAAGTGCACCGACTCGGAATGATCGCAGATCCGACACGCCGCTGCCGGTGCGGACGCGAATGTGCTTGGTTCCCAGGATGCAGTCGGCCGCAATCTTCAGTTTGGCTTTGACCTGCTTGTCGTTCACGACCGCCAATTCGGCGACTTCGATCCCGGGTTCATAGATCATCAGTTCTTGCGCGTCGTCGAGTCGCTGGCCGTTGAAGACGACTTCAACTTCGGTTCCGCGTTGTCCCCCGCGAGGGATGATGTTCGAAAGCACCGGACTGGCTGCAAATGTCGATGCAGCACTGCAGGTGATGGCGATAGCGGTAATGAATGCGAACGGACGAACCGTCATTGTGCCCCCATTGGCCGCAGTCATCGAGGTGATGAACCACGGCAGCAAACGACGTCAAGTTAAGGAAGGATTTTGGCGAGGAGTCGGCAATTTGCAGAACACGGATGGCCGGGCTTCCCCGACCATCCGTGTGAGGTTTCTCTATTCGATCAGGAACATCCATCGGCGACACGTCGCACGCCAGAAGCTCCAGGCATCATTTCACGTCAGGCGAGCAGTTCTTTGATGACCTTGCCGCCATCAACGATTTCAATCGGACGATCGCCAGGAGCCATCAATTCCTTGTCGGCGACAATCCCCATGCAATGGTAGACCGTGGTGAACAAGTCTTCGGGGCCCATCGCCAATTCTTCAGGCTCGGAAGCCGTCGAGTTCGATGAGCCGTGGATGTAGCCACCCTTGATCCCACCGCCAGCCAGTACGACGCTGAAGACCTTTGGATAGTGGTCACGACCCGCCTGAGCATTGATTTTGGGGGTGCGGCCAAATTCGGACGAAACCATGACCAGCGTGTCTTTCAACAAGCCGCTGCGATCGAGATCCCTGATCAATGTAGAGAACGCCTGGTCAAAGGCAGGCATCTGATTGCGGAAGCCACCCACGATGGCGTTGTGCATGTCCCAACCACCGTAGGTCAGGTTGACCAGTCGCACACCGGCTTGCACGAGGCGACGAGCCAACAGCATGCGAGAACCGGCAGTGTTACGGCCGTATTCGTCGCGAATCTGATCGGATTCTTTTTCGAGATCGAACGCCTGACGAGCTTCGGGAGCACTGATCAAGCTGTAAGCTCGATCGTAGAATGTGTCCATGGCCTTCAGATCGTCTGACTTTTCCTTCTTCTGGAAGTGAGCGTTCACGGCTTCCAAGGCTGATCGTCGTGTCGCAAAGCGGCTGTCATCGACGCCACCGGGCAAGTCGAGATCGCGAACTTTGAAGCCTTTGTTCGCAGGGTCGCTGCCCAGGCTGAACGGAGCAAACGCGGAACTCAGATAGCCGCTGCCCGCGAATTCGTTGGGCATATTCGGGATGCAGACATACGGTGGCAGATTGTTGCGGGGACCATATTCATGGCTGACCACCGAACCGATACAGGGATACTGCAAGGCCGGGCTAGGTCGATAACCGGTGAACATGTTGTGCGTGCCACGTTCGTGAGCCGCTTCACCGTGAGTCATCGAGCGAATGACAGTCAGCTTATCGGCGACATCGGCGGTCTTGACGAGGGTTTCGCCAAACAGTTCGCCACTGATCTTCGTGGCAACTTGCTTCATCTCGCCGCGGTATTCGATCGGAGCGTTCGGCTTCGGATCGAAGGATTCCTGGTGGGCGATTCCGCCTGGCAGGTAAATATGAATGACGGACTTGGCAGTCCCTTCGAAGTTTTTGTAATCCTTCAAATCGGCACGGGCCTGTTCCGTTCGCAGCAATTGAGGCAACGTCAGGCCTGCGGCTCCAGCAAGAGCACCAACAGACAGAAAGCCACGGCGATTTAGCCGTCGAAAGTGGCTCGGATTACAATTCTGTTGCATGACGACA
>DASYEA010000485.1:0-9821 GCA_036499265.1 Schlesneria sp.
GCGCGCGGTCTTTGGTCTTTCATTTTGGACTCGTTGTGCCAGCAAGATTCGCTCCACGATGTTCAGTTGCTCGTGGTTCCATGGGAGCAGAAATCTCGAGAGATCGTGTCCCAGGAGATAGTGGTCGATGAATGTCTGATCTTTCTTGTTCGCCAGATAAGGCAGGATCACTGCTTTGAAAAATTCTGGATCTTTTCTGGAGAGGAACAGGCTGAGTTCATGGCTGGCATGCTTGGAGTAGAGCGTCTGCTTTTCTGCCGGTGTCAGCTTGGGCCAGTTCATGAGAAAGGCGAACTCGATCAGCTTGGGATCGCGATTGAGCGTGGCGTACAGAGCATAGACGCGACCTAGGCTATCGTAGGCTTCAAACTTCGATGTGGTGATGTCCGCCAGGTTGAATGGCTGTCCGCCTGGAACCACAGTGATCTGCTTTTGCTGCGTGAAATTCCCTTTCGGGTTCAGTCCCGCCAGTAGTCGCAAGTCGATGAAAGTGGGTTGAGCCTCGACGAGCGCGGTGCTGCGATAGGTCGTGTTAATTGGATCAACCGCGACAACGTGCAAATGCTGGTGCGTGCCTAACGCTTCGTTCTTGATCTCGATCATTCCCTTGTCGTCCGGATTGAGATTTCCAAGGACTACGGCTCCTTCACGCAGGAAATCGAGATTCGCAAAGTGGCCGTGTGCTTCATCCGATTTGGGGCCGGGGGCGGGAGACCTGTCCATCTCGCTGCCAGCCTTACCGCCGGCCGATCCGAACACTTCGCCACCTGCCGCGATTTGTTCGCCCGTCTGCGTTTCGCGAACGGCCCAGGGGTTCAGCAACAAGGAAGGCCGATCGAGCATGTTGCCCGGAAACTTGCTCGCATACTTTCGGTCGATGATGTAACGATATTCGTCTCCGATGTTTCTGCCCGTAAGGTAAACTGATTGCGCGGGAGACTGCGAGAAGAGATAAGGTTCCGGCCCACGGACGCGGCTGAGGTGCGCATAGATGCCATATTCTGGGACGTATCTGGTGGCGAAAACGTGAACGCGAGTGAACTTGTTTGCATTGTGAAGCTTGACGACGACTTTGCCTTCGCCGGGAGTGATCGATTCGATCTGCACGGGAGGCAAGGCGGGCGTTTCTAATTGCCGGCGTGAGCCCACGACAAATCGCCCGAGATATTCTCCCGCAGTCAATCGAACGCGGATCCGTGTCCCTGATGATTTCAGCAGGAGTTCAAAGTCACCCGCCGGCAGCTTGTCGAGCACCAGCATTCCCTCTTTGACGCTGAGATTGCCGAAGCGATTCGCCACATACGTATCACCCCGAAGTTCCAGCAGTGACACTTCACTTCGATCCGGTTTATTGACGCCACTGCGCGGCAGATAGGGCAGTGAAAGTGCTTCGCCGACCCGTCCTTGTAGCGTCTGCGAATAGGTATGTTCGTCCGATCGCAGATACCATGAGTGCGATGTTCCCTCGGGGCCGGCGGCCGCCATCGAGGCGATGTCGACAAGAGGCCCCAAAGCAATGCGACCTGCGGGATCGGTCTTCAGCACCACATTGAACGGATGACGGAAATCGCGATGCTTCAAAGCGAATGAGACCGGCCGCGATGCGCGGGATTCGCCTGTTTTGCCGCGAATCTCCAAGAGGTACCCCGCGGCAGCCTTCAACAGATGCAGGTCTTCGACTTTTTCCGTGCGGTCGATCTCATTGAGCGTGAACGTATCGCTGGCAGCAAGATCGATCTTCTGTCCGCCGGTGCTCAGGCGTTTGACCTTTGCGGTGAGTGAAAAGGAGATTGTCGCAAGGCGGGCAGGGACTTGGAATTCATGCGTCGATTCGCGGTCTTCGAACAGTTTGAAGTCGGGAATCTCTTGTGATGACACGATGCCATCAAGATCGGTGCTCGTCATGGTGAGCTTCACCTCTTCGAGCAACTTCAAAGAGACGGGGGTTCCGTTGAGTCCCAGGCTGGGGCGGATCACGACTTCGGCGGTCTTGCGTTTCAGCAGCGACTCGCGATCAACATAGATCCCGGCGGTCAAAGCGTAGTTTTCGCTTTCGTGTACGAACATATCGAGCGACGAAAATTCTCCCCGCACGATCACGATGGGCTGAGTCACCGGCGCCGCACTGAAGGGAACAATGATTGTTCCGTCCTTCGACGCCGTGAATTCGTGGCCTGCCATCCAGAGGGAGGCGTCTTTGGCCTGCTTATTCTGCTCATCAAGAATCGTGAAGATTTGCCCCGCGCTGCCGGTTCGTACGAGATGGCGCAGTCGGCCTTTGCGGATCAAGGCGCGACTGCTGCGGCCGTTTCCGATGAAGTCCACGACATAGACACCGGGCTTGGTGAGTTGGGGGAATTCGTACTTGCGGGCGACTCGACGAAGCGCAGCTTCATTGTACGAATAGGTCTTTTCGACGTTCGCGACCAAACCGTCCAGATTCACGTCGGTATCGACTTCTCGCAAATGTTCTCGATAGTAGTTTCGCGTATTCACCTCGAAGACTTTGACGATCAGCGTGCCGACGTTTTTGACGTTCAGGTCCAGTGACACGGCTTCGTCGGGGGCGAATTGTGTTTTGTTCGTGGGAATAAAGTCGATATCGATCCGTTCCTTGAGCTGCTGGAACAGTTCGGGAGGAAGCAAGGAAGCCCATTGTTCTGGCTCGCCTAACCCGTTGACAATTTTTGTTTCGGCGAACAGATGTCGGAGATAGACGTCATTGATGTAGGGTTCGAAGGCTTTGGCATTCGCGGCATCGATGAAAATCTGCGAGAGATAAGCTCGAACTAGAGGTTCATCGTTTCCGATCGGAGCCAGTAAGGTTGCGCCGCCATAATTGGAGTTCAGATCGCAGGCGTGCCGCTTGAGTTCATCGGACTCCTGCATTGCCTTCGAAAGATAACCGACGTGGCGGGGCAACTTGAGATACTCAATCAGCAGTTCCTGGTTGTACTGACCCCGCAATTGGCCGAGGACCAATCGATGATAGAGCACATGGGCTTTCAGTGAGTTGTGAACGGGAGCGAGTCGATTTGCGAATGCAGTCAGGCGATTGAGATACGCTTCCAGCAATTTCGGATCGTGTCGCCATCCTTCATCAGCGCCGGGCTGGAGCTTGGTCAGATAAGCGACCACAAAGTTCTGTTGATCCAGCAGGTCTGGCAGCAGTTTCAGCATTTCTTCAAGCTGCGTTAGCAGTAGCTGACGATGGATGCCCATCGAACCGAAACCACCGGAGTTCGGATAGTGGAAGTCGTCTACGACCAGTTTGACCAGGGTGTCGTGATCGGGACGCTGCAGTCGCGAGATGTAGTTTCGGCGGCGATTGGGGTTCATTGCCGCTTGTGACAGCCAATCCAGCGCCGAATCCTCGAAAGCATCAAGGTTGTCGACGGAGTGCCCGTCCGCGCGCTTCGTGTATTCCTCGCGGCTGATATTCTTTTGATCGAGAGCCGTCGGCAAGTTGGGTTCGACTCCCAATTGCTCGCGCTGGTGCCCGTAATGCAAACCCAATCGCTGCCGAAGGTAGTTCAGCGAGTCCTCGGGATTTTTCTCATAGCTCAACAGGGCGAGTCGCGTTTGGATTTCGGTCAGTCGTGCGGTCTGCCCGTGTCGCTGGTGCCAGGTCGCAAATAGCTCGCGGACTTTTCCGAATTGCTCGGTGTTCAGATAGTGCAGGGCGTGAAAGTAATAGTAGTCCTCGGTGCCAGGAACTAACTGCTTGAGAACTGCCGTCCGGTCAGGAGCGAGGGAGAAATCTTCGACAAATTGAATTTCGCCGCCAAGTCCAAACGAGGCCGTCGCCAGTAATAAGAGTCCCGCGGGAAGGAGGCGGCGCATATCTAACTCCTGTCGAATTGATGACTTCGGGCGATAGGCCCGGCGATGTGTATCTCGACGACTCGATTGAGGCGTGAAAGCTTACGGTGTTATGACGTCTGTGACGTGTCGACGTACGGAAAGTTCCCGACTTTTGTCCCCAGTGCGGGGGGAGTGCTCTTTCGGGCGCTGACGGGGTGCAGTCGTTTACAGGTGGTCGATTGAGGGCAGGACGGGAGCAGTGCGGCCATGAATGGGCTCTCTGTTTCCTTACGATTTGGCAGTGTTTGTCAGTCCATGGCAGGGTTTTCGGGGGGTGACGATTTTCTCTCACGGAGGCACAGAGTCGCGGAGAGAGGAAGGCTTGAGATCGCCGGTGTGAACTGTCGAGACCATGCTGGTGATCAGGGCTTGATTGGTGGGTATGACGGTGGGTCGTCATGAGGTCGCGGTCTCCTATCTGTGTGCAGTTAGTTCCGAATAATCACGGCCAGCGCGGCTGTTGAGCTGCGTGAAGGTGCTTTCATCAAGTTGTTTTGCGAACCTCCCTTGGTCAGTGGGGTTGTGTGTGTTTGGGCCAGTGGGCTGACACCCACCGCTCAGGAAGGCACGCCGTAACGTGGTCTTGGTCTTAACAAATAAAGGACAGGGACCTCTGATCTTCCGCTAAGAGAGCGGCCCAGAGGCGTGCCCGTTGGTTACGGTGCACCTGCGACTATTATCGCGGCGTTGATTGTCCCGTTTGTGGTGCACTGATCAAGACGATGTTTGGAAAACTTGGGAACATTCTTCGAAGTTGTCACTGACAAATTTTGACATCCCAGGACAGTTTTTGACAATGGGGGACAAAACAGCCCTGTTTTTGTCAGTTTTCCTCCAAAAAGTGCATGTTTACTGACATTTGATTTAGCGACCGCAAAGATCGGCCAGAAACGTGCTCGAATGCTAAATAGATCCACGACAAGTGAGGAGCAGCTAATTTGTTGATCGATCGCAGTTGGTCTTAGCGGCTCGGCAGGAGCCTTGCCCTCCCAAAAGAAAATCACTCCGATTTGGTTGGCTAATTCGATCGTCTATGCCAGCGGGACCTGATGGTATTCCAGAGCCCATTCGCGCATGAATCGCACTGAGGTTGGCGTGATGCGGTAGACGATCAAGAGTGGATTGTCGATTGTTCCCAGGTACTGTTTTAACAGCGGATTGGCGTCCCAGATTTCCTGCATCAGATTGCGATCAGTCACGATCTCGGCTACGCCTGTAATTCGGACCTGATCATGCGTGGCGTCGAGATAGCAGAGCTCGACTTTCGGATTCGCGGCGATCTCGGCGGTCTTGTGGTACGCCTTCAAGTTGGCGACATACACGACGAATCCATCGGTTCGCACCGGCGAAACCGGCCGCAGTCTTGGCTGATCCCCGTCAATTGTTGCCAGGTAAGGAAATCGATCTGATTGGACAACGCGTAAAGCCAGTGCGGGGAGTTCGGCTGGGTCGATCGGGGCAATGGGGGGCTTCGTCAGTGAATTTGATCCTCTCTGTGTACGACTTCAGGATGTATTGGTCTCATAGATCAACACTTCCTGCATGGGCTGAATCCTTTTGAGCCAGCTACGGGGACTGCATGCTGAATTGCGCGAATCCGCATCGTAAATCGATCGCTTCACTTTTCAAATCGGATTAAGATGGCGTAACCTCGATTTTGGTAAAGGCGAATTTCTTCTAATAGTTTTTCAGATGTTGCCAATCCCCATGGCTGAAGGCTACCATCGGGCCACTACTCGCCGCACAGGTTTCGCCAGTGAATCACCGATAAATCAGCATCATCGGTTCTCGCCCGCGAAGGCAGTTGCTCATGCCAAAAATCCTGATCGTTGATGACTCCGCTCTGGACCGCAGATTAGTCAGCGGCCTGCTGGAAAAAATTCCGGGGGTTGAGATCTCGCTGGCAATCGACGGGCTGGATGCTCTCGCCATCATTCAGAAGGATCTGCCCGATGTCGTCCTGACCGATTTGGACATGCCCCGCATGGATGGGCTGGAACTTGTCAGTCGCCTTAAAGATTCTCTACCGGCGCTCCCTGTCGTTTTGATGACCGCGGCCGGCAGCGAAGAAGTTGCGGTGCAGGCGCTGCAGGCCGGTGCGGCCAGTTATGTTTCGAAGAGGAACCTGTCCAATGAACTCTGGAACACGTTGGCGCACGTGTTGCGAGTCTCGCTGGAGCGTCGCAATCAGGCCCGTGTTCTGAATCGACTGCAACTGTGGGAAACAGACTTCTCGATCGAGAACGATCTGGAGCTGATCACGGCCCTGTCGACCTATCTGATGCAAAGCTTCAACGGTTTGCAATTATGTAGCACCGCAGAGCAATTGCGGGTCGGCGTGGCTCTCGACGAGGCCCTGCTGAACGCTTATTTCCACGGCAACATGGAAGTCTCTTCGAAACTGCGCGAGACGAACTATCACGAATTCTTTGATCTTGCGGAGCGTCGGTCAAAGGAATCGCCCTACACAGAGAGACGCATCTGGGTCTCTGCGAAGTATTCTCACGCCGAAGCGACCTTTACGATTCGCGACGACGGGCCAGGGTTCGATATCGCCAGTTTGCCCGACCCGCGCGATCCGATGTATCTCGATCGACCGCACGGCCGTGGGCTGTTGTTGATGCGCACGTTTCTGGATGAAGTCCGCTATAACGAACGTGGCAACGAAGTCACCCTTGTGAAGCGAGCCAACGCGACGGCACAGTCGGTGCAACGTGCGTCTTAAAATTAATGAGCGTGCTTGCGATACGCATGAATTCGGGTGGCACTGGCGACGGCTTTGCGTTACCGATGTGTCGCAGCGTGAACAGTGCGTGGTCCCACTGAATGCTATACACGCTCGTTACCCGATCAACGCGATCGCAGCGACGCGAAGACACTGGTGGCCCAGAGCGGCAACCAGTGGCACCCAAACTGAAATCTAAAACGAGCGGAATTGTGCATGGTCACTTAGCAGGCAGTTCCGTCGGCTGCTGGTCTTCGTGCATCCATCGCACCAGCAGCGGAGACAGGATCAGCAGCACGAGACCGGACACACATCCGGCGATCGCGATCTTGGAAAAGACATCTCCGTAAACGTGGACGGTATCAAGTGGCAGGCTTCCTCCTGCACCTTCACCTTCTTTGATCCCGGTCAATCCTGCGATCATCCCTGCCAGATAGTTTGAAAATGCGGTGGCAAGGAACCAGGCCCCCATGACCGTGCTGACCATTCGCGCGGGGGACAATCTTGTGACCATCGACAGGCCGACAGGGGACAGGCACAGCTCGCCGGTCGTCTGCAGAATGTAGCCCAGCAGCAGCCACTGCATCGCGACAATCCCCAACGAGGATGATGTCTTCGCGCCCATCCAGAATGCACCAAACCCCAGGCCCAGCAACAGCAGTCCCATCGCAAATTTGACGGCGGTATTGGGTTCCAACCGTCGTTTGCCAAGGAAGGTCCAGATGAATGTTAATGGCAGGCCCAGCAGCAGGATTCCCATCGGGTTCACCGCTTGAAAGATGCTGGCTTTCACTTCCTGTCCGGCGACCTTCATGCCGACCAAATCGTCTGTGACGACGACACCTTTTAGTGCGGGTTGCAGTTCTTTCGCCAGCAAGGTCCGCTGCAGGTTCATCGCCTTCTTGGGTGGTTCGGCCGGCTTCTTTTCGTCCTCACCTGCTTCACTCTTTGACTCGACAGGCTTGTCGACGGCCTTCAGGGCAGCCTCGTCGACTGCCGATTGAATTTCCAGATTGGTCGCATCATCAGCCGCGGACGCGATCGTTTCGCGACCAATCGATCGGGCAAGATCGATCATCTTCAGGTTCCAGACCCGACCGTCAATCTTTCGTCCCAAGAGGGCAGAGTTGATGGGAAGTCGTTCCAGTGTCTGGCCCACATCCTTGGCGGTCAGCTTTCGCCCACCGATGATGCGGTCGACATTGCGATCCGTGAAATTATTGACGGAGCTACCCGCTTGCTCGAAGAACGACCAGAACAACATCGAGAAGAACATGAGAATGAGGACGACGTACATTCGTTGCCCTTCGATCCGCTCGGCTCGAATTGCATCGATCAACAACGTGAGCAGTGCCCCACCGCCGAAGAAGATCAACAAATATCCAGCCAAAGACGTCTGCTGGACTAGTACTGCCGCAAGCGGAATTGCAACAGCAGTCCCCAGGTAGACGAGGGCCGTCCCTCCCTTTGATTTTCGCGCGCCGACATCAGCCGGAATGCCTCCACTGGCCAGTGCCGCGATCGCGATGAACGCTGCCACGATAAGTGCGATGCCGACCGGCGCGTTCACAATCAACTGAGTCGTATCGCTGGCGTGGAACCAGACCATGCTTCCTGCTGTCCCCAGCGCGGTCAAGCCGATCATAATCTGCGATAGTCTTCGATGAGCAACAAACGTGACCAGACCGCTGAGCATGCCGATCGTTGCCAGTCCGAACCCGTAGTGCCAGCCGAAAGTCTCACCGACATAACCACAAATCAGTGGAGACATGGCGGCACCGAGATTGATTCCCATATAGAAAATCGTGAAGCCACCGTCGCGGCGGGGGCTTCCAGGGGGATACATCGCTCCGACCATGGTCGAGATATTTGGTTTGAAGAAACCGTTGCCGCAGATGAGCAATGCCAACGCGACCGAGAATGCCGTCTTCTCCTCGATGGTCATCAACAGGTGTCCGGCGGCCATCAGCATGCCGCCCAAAATGACGGCCCGGCGTGCCCCAAGCAGCTTGTCGGCGATCATGCCGCCGATAAACGGAGTCGCATAAACCAGAGCCGTGTAGGCCCCATAGATGCCATAGGCCGAGGCGTCGTCGAGCTTCAGGAAGCCTTTGGTCATGTAGAAGACCAGCAGCGACCGCATCCCGTAGTACGAGAATCGCTCCCACATTTCGACGAAAAACAGCAGAAACAACCCGCTGGGATGTCCCATAAAGGTGGGAACGGTCGTACGTGGCAAAGTGGTTACTGTCGACATGCGGGCCTCTTCGGCAAGTACGAGTCGGTTCGAGCGAACGCTTGGGAAAGGGATTGGAACGGATCGGAACTGTGGTTTCCAGTCAGGATTTAGCTTTCTGCCTGCGGATTGCCGGAGTGGCAAATCCAGCCGAAGTTGCACTTATCTTGTCGACTTTGAGCCGAGTTGCCCCGTAAAGCCGAAACCTTGGACTTTACGCATTTGACCGTTTGAAATAATTTCCGCCCACTTGCTGACTGGAATCAGCTACCACCGCCTTTCAAAGAAGGAGTTTTGGATGCGCAAGTTTGGTGTATGTCTCGCGTTGATGGGTGCCGCCGTTGGATTGACGGGATGTGGCATGCAGTTCGGCAGTAGCTCGTCCTCGTCGCGCGGTGGCATCGCCGTGGTGGACCTGGATAAGGTGGCCGCTGAAACCAACAAGAGCTTTGAAATGAAGGAGCAGTACGAGCTCCAGGAAAATTCCTACAAGCAAGCTCTGCTCAAGTTCCAGAGTGAAGCCACCGCCAAGCTGCAAGAAAAGGTCAAGGACCTGCAGGACAAAGGCGACGAAGTCACCGACGAAGCCAAGCGTGAAGTTGGCCAGTTCCAACTGAATGCTAACAAGGCATTGGCTCAGGCTCAGAATGCCGCTGGGTCCAAGCTGGGCGAATACAAGCAAGCACAAATTGCCAAGTTCCGCGCTGAACTGAAGCCAATCCTTCAGGAAGCTGCCGCGAAGCGAGGTTTGGCCGTCGTGATTCCGAAGAACGAAGGTCTGCTGCTGGCTGTTGATCCAGGCGTCGATATCACTGACGACGTGATCAAGGCTTACCGTGAAAAGAAGCCAGCTCCATCGGCCCCAGCCGCACAAGCTGCTGCCAAGGCTCCTGAAGCTGCGAAGGCACCTGCCAAAACAGCAGCCAAGGCTCCTGAAGCTGCTCGCGAGTAGTCAAAGTTGTTGATGAACAATCAACATGATGATAAATAGTGTGC
>DASYEA010000486.1:0-4738 GCA_036499265.1 Schlesneria sp.
CGACACCCGCAACTTTGAGCTCGGAAGCTCAACGGTCGGTCGCTCGGCGGCCACCGCGTTTCGCACGCACGTCAACATATCCGCTACGGGATCCGGCATTCTATTTCTTCCTGTCCCAAATCACTCGTTGCCACGCAGGCAACTTACCAACTTGCCTTGCGTACGCCAGGGATCAATCCATCCAAGCTCATGTTACGGAAGCAGATCCGGCACAGCTTGAAACGTCGATACACGCTGCGCGGACGTCCGCAGAGTTGACATCGATGTTCAATTCGCGATGAAAACTTCGGCTTCTTAGCCGCCTTAACCACATGTGCTTGCGTTGCCACTGAAATGCTCCGATTCTTGTCTGACTCGACCTGCGACCGTCGATCCGAATGCTGCGTTTCCCTATTCCTTCTTGAACGGGAACCCGATTTCCTGCAGCAGTTGTCGTCCCTCATCATCCGTCTTGGCAGTCGTGACGACCGCGATGTTCATCCCCTGGACGAACGACACCTTATCTGGATTCAACTCGGGGAACACCATCTGTTCAGACAATCCCATGCTGAAATTCCCACGACCGTCGAAGCCCTTTCCGTTCACGCCGCGAAAGTCGCGAACGCGTGGCAGGACGATATGAATTAGGCGTTCGAGAAACTCGTACATTCGCTTCGACCGCAGCGTCACCGCACAGCCAATTTCCATGCCTTCACGCAGGCGGAAACCAGAGATTGCGCGTCGAGCACGCGTGATTCGTGGCTTCTGGCCAGCGATCATGCCGAGTTGTTCGACAGCTTCTTCCAACCGCTTTCGCTCACCGACGGACTTACCGAGACCCATGCTCAGTACGACCTTTTCGATCTTTGGAATTGCATGCACGTTACGTCCACCGAGCTTCTCTTTCAGCCGAGGAACGATCTCTGTTCGATACTTGGTTTGCAGGGCACTCATTGGGCTTCAGCCTTATTCCGTCAATTGTCTTGCAGACTGTTTGTCGTTCACTTACTGGCGGTCAGTTGCGACCCGCACTTGCGACAACCGCGAAACTTCTTCCCGGCTTCATCAACGCGACTTCCGACGCGGACGCCGCGATCGCATTTCGGGCAGTAAACTTGCACATTGCTGACAGCGATCGGCATTTCCACCGACAAGCGTCCGCCTTGAGGGCTTTTCGGATGGCCTTTACGCACATGGCGATAGACGCGATTCACGCCTTCAACGACAATTCGAGCGCCGCCTTCAACCAGGCGAAGTACTCGACGGGGCTGCTTAGCGCGGTCATCACCCGCACTCACCACAACCATGTCACCCTTCAGAATTCTCATCACATGCCTCTTCGCTGCAGGGCGATTCTCGCCTGCGAGTCAATCGATGTAATCAAACAACTTCCGGAGCCAAGCTAACAATCTTCATGAACTTGCGTTCACGCAATTCACGAGCCACCGCTCCGAAGATGCGACTGCCCTTTGGATTATTGTCGTCGTCGACGATTACGACGGCGTTCGAATCAAATCGAACCGAACTACCATCGGCGCGGCCAGTTGGCTGCTTTGTGCGGACAATGACCGCCTTCACAACCGCTTTTCGCTTGATAACACCAGTCGTCGTTGCTCTTTGGACAGCGACAACGATGATATCACCCAAACCTGCCGTTCGGCGTCCAGAACTACCCAGTACTTTAATGCACCGGGCGCTTTTGGCGCCAGAGTTATCGGCAACGTCAACGATCGTTTGCATTTGTATCATAAGTCACACCCAACATCTACAATCATGTGTCAAACAGTTGTGCGATTAGAGAACCTTAACGAGTCGCCATCGCTTCAAACGGGACAACGGACGACTTTCCACGATCTCGACGCGATCGCCTGTCTTGGACGTGTTCTCTTCGTCGTGGACGTGGCAGACGGTTCGGCGTCGAATCGTCTTACCGTATTTGGCATGGGCCAATACACGTTCGACTTCAACGCGGCGCGTCTTATCGGCACCATCTGACGTTACGATCCCGATCTCTCGCTTACGCATCTTCCGCTCTCGCAAAACTTGACGATTTGTCTTCAATACTCTGCCGACGACAATCAGCTCTTTTTCTGAGCTGCGATTTCGCGCGACCGCAATTCGGTCAGAACGCGAGCAATATCTCGTCGCAATTTCTTGCTGCGGTGGCCAACGGTCTTATCCGAGGCCGCCTTCATCTTCATATCCAGCCGCTCACGGCATGTTTCGTTCAGCTGGAGTTCCAGCTGTTCGTTATTTAAATCTTTCATGACCCTACCCTACTTGCGTGCGGCTCGACATGCCCACCCGCAGACTAATGAGTCCGACCGACCAGACGAACGCGGACCGGCAGCTTATAAGCAACGCGGGCAAAACACTCGCGTGCCGCCGCTTCGCTCACACCAGCCAGCTCAAACAACACTTTACCTGGACGAATGACGGCCACCCAGTGATCCGGTTCACCCTTACCTGTACCCATTCGCGTTTCCAACGGACGCGCGGTCATGGGCTTGTTCGGGAAGATTCGAATGTAAAGCTTGCCTTCACCACGGACGTACTGTGACACCGCCACTCGGCAGGCTTCGATGGTGTTCCCGCGAACCCGACCGGCTTCCATAGCCTGCAAGCCCCAGTCACCAAACGAAACCGTTATGCCGCGGCTGGCATTACCTTTTACGCGCCCTCTTTGCTCTTTGCGGTGCTTTACCCGCTTGGGCATGAGTGCCATCGTTCTGCTCCTGCTGTTCGTATTCGCCGAGGTTAATCCAAACTTTGACCCCGATGACACCCATCGTTGTCTTCGCTATTGCAAACCCATAGTCGATGTGTTTGCGAATTGTGGACAGCGGGATCGAACCCCGACTGGCCTTTTCGGTTCGGGACATTTCCGCGCCACCCAAGCGGCCGGAAAGCTCAAGCTTCATCCCGTCGACACCCGTTTCCATGACCTGATCGAGTGAACGCTTGACCACTCGGCGGAAGCTGCCTCGCTTCGCCAACTGTTGGGCAATGTCCTCTGCAACCAGCACAGCTGACTTGAGCGGCTGGGAAATCTCTACGATCTTGAGGTCCATTCGGCGACCAGTCAGATCTTCGAGTTCTGCCTTCAGGCGATCAACTTCCTGGCCCTTGCGGCCAATGATAATCCCAGGGCGAGCCGTATGCAGATGCACCACGACCTGATCACGAGTACGTTCGATTTCAACGCGAGGAATCGCGGCGAATTCGTATTTCTTCTTGATGAACGTCCGCAGCTTATGGTCTTCGATCAGGAGATCGCCGAATTCGGAACGCGAAGCGTACCAGCGGCTTCGCCAGTCTTCGACGATCCCAACCCGAAATCCCGTCGGTCGAACTTTTTGACCCATGGAACTGTATCCTTCCAACTAACCAGATTCTGTTCGACTACTTTTGATCAGGCACACTGACCGACACACTGATATGAGACATGCGCTTCTTAATCATGAAGCCCATGCCACGTGCGTGCGGTTGAATCCGCTTTAATGTTGGGCCGCTGTCGACGCCCGCTGTGCGAACAACCAGGGCATCCGCATTACGAACACCGGCTTCTTCAGCATTGGCGATGGCGCTTTTAAGCGCCTTCTCCAGCATCCGTGCACCGCGGTGCGGCAGGTACCGCAATGTTTCCAAACCTTCACGTGCAGAACGACCCCGCACGAGGTTTGCCAAATGTCGTACCTTCATCGGCGAGATACGGGCATATCGAATTGTCGCTCGGTAGTCCATGACTGCTCTCAAAAAAGGCGCTTCGCCTACTTATTACCTTTGTTTCCGTGACCGCGGAACGTACGCGTCAGCGAAAACTCGCCCAGCTTATGTCCAACCATTTCTTCGGTGACATACACGCTGACGAAAATTTTACCGTTGTGAACCATGAACGTGTGCCCGATAAACTCCGGCGAAATCGTCGACCGCCGAGCCCACGTCTTGATTGGTTCTTTCTTGCGTCCCTGCATGGCAGCTGCCTTCGCGATCAACTTCGCGTCGACATACGGCCCCTTCTTAAGACTTCGCCCCATGGTGATTCGCCTCGAGCCTCTCGGCCCATTCAAAAACGACTAAACGGAATTCAGTATTACAGTGAAACCTGGCCATAACGTCGTGACTTGCGGCGGCGAATGATCGCGTTTCGCGTTGGACGTCGTGGATTTCGAGTACGGCCACCCTTTGCCAGCTTACCGGTGGGACTGACGGGATGCCGACCGCCCGAACGACGGCCTTCACCACCACCCATCGGATGCGAGATCGGGTTCATTGCGGAACCACGAACGTAAGGGCGGATCCCCTTGCGACGAACGCGACCGGCTTTACCGATGACGATCATCGAGTGCTCAGAATAACCAATTACACCGATAGTTGCACGGCACTCGGCAGGAACTCGACGAACTTCGCCAGATGGCAGAGTAATCTGAGCCCAATCACCTTCACTGGCATTCATCACGGCATACACACCGGCACTGCGGCAGAGCTGCCCGCCACGGCCAGGTTGCAACTCGATATTGTGAATCGAGGTCCCGACAGGAATCAGTCGCAGTGGCATACAGTTCCCGAGCAACGGCTCGACCGATGTCCCACTCCCGATTTTTGCGCCGGCTGCCAAGCCTTCCGGGGCTAGAATGTACGTCTTTTCGCCGTCTTCGTACTGCACAAGGGCAATTCGGGATGTACGATTTGGATCGTATTCGATATGTGTGACAAGTCCGGTGATGCCGTCCTTGCTTCGTCGGAAGTCAATCTGACG
>DASYEA010000487.1:0-1645 GCA_036499265.1 Schlesneria sp.
CAATCTACTGTCGATATCTTCCACCAGTTTTCTGGGCTCGCACAGCTTCAAAGAGCGGTCGCTTCTCGCGTACGTGATTGTCTGGCGACAGGAGTGGCCGCGCTCGGGAACAGAACGGATGACGACGCAACGGGATCGCTCTGAGTCCCGGAGAACGATCGCTCGCCGAATGTCTTGAGTTCCTTCGCCATCAGTTGGCTGAATTTGGATCGAAAGGTTTCAACGCCGAATTTCATTGCATTCATGCGGCACCAGGCCGGATCGATAGCGTCAGGCCGGGATTCGAATTCGGAAATAGCCGCGGCAATGCTGTCGGCGGCCTGGACCGGGAAGAATGCGCCCGTTGGCCGCTTAGATCCTTGACCACATATCGTTTCGAGAACGCCACCTTTGCCAAAGGCGATGACGGGCGTGCCGCAAGCTTGTGCTTCCAGCGGAACGATTCCAAAATCCTCCTCAGCTGCCACGATGAATGCGCGTGCGCCCTGCATATAGCGCGTCAGTGCCGCCCGGGATTGATAGCCAACCAGCTGGACATTGTGGGGAGCATCCGCCTGGATGCGGCGGTAATCAGGGCCATCGCCGACAACGATGAGACGTCGGTCAGGCATCAGCCGGAACGCCTTCACAATGAGGTCGACACGTTTGTAGGGCACCAGGCGGGAAGCCGTTAGATAGTAGTCGTTCTTGCATTCCTGGAGAGCGAAGTCCGAGATGTCGACCGGCGGATAAATGACTGTTGAGTCGCGGCGATAATATTTGTGAATCCGGCGGGCGATGAATTCGGAGTTTGCAACATAGGTGTCGACGCTGTTGGCACTGCGCGTGTCCCACATTCGCAATTGATGCAGAAGATATTTCGCCGCGAGACCCTTCACGCCGGATGCGAGGCCGGACTGCTCCAGGTATTGATGATAAAGGTCCCAGGCATATCGCGCAGGGGAGTGGACATAGCTGATGTGCAATTGATCGGGGCCCGTGAGGACACCTTTGGCGACGGCGTAACTGCTGGAGATGACCAGCAGGTATTCGGACAGGTCGAATTGCTCAATCGCATAGGGCATCACGGGAAGGTATGATCGGTATTTCGTTGCCGCGAAGGGCAGCTTCTGGATGAAGGAGGTAGTCGGACGACGTCCGTTGAGAAAATGGCGCTGATCTTCAGGAAGGAAATCAACCAGCGCAAACAGGTCTGCGTGAGGAACCAACGTGAGGATTTGCTCGAGAACGCGTTCCGCTCCACCGTAGACTGTCAACCAATCGTGTACGACCGCCACCTTGCGCGGCATCGCAACTCCCTCGATCGAATTGGGCTGTGGATTGTTACAACTTGCCGCGGTCGGCATTGAAGAACGTTGTGGCTCCGGCTGTGGCGCGCCGACCGGCCGCGAAGCGACGCGACCGGAAATGTGTGTGATTACTTCGGATGGATCGCCATTTGTGTGCGGAATCCGACCGGCGTTGAGCGCATGGGTGCTGGACCTCGAATCCGGCGCCATTCGCAACCTGCCTTTCTCTCAAGAGAGCCATTGTTTCTTCAGTGCCAAACCGTCAGGGGCGTTGGCCGACGAAACCAAAAAGCCACATCGATGCCGAGACAGAGACTTCCGTCGACAATGGCTTGCGCCCCAGGCATCCAAGCAAG
>DASYEA010000488.1:0-3283 GCA_036499265.1 Schlesneria sp.
ATCCGTGTTTATCTGTGTCAATCCGTGGCTACCTCTGAATTGTCCTCCGAGAAAGTCATACCAATGAACAAGGCGTTCGTTCGTGAACCCGATCAGGTCGACAGCCGCTGTCCGCGTTGCGACTCGGCTGGCCATCGCGTCGGTCCACAGACATTGGCCGCCTGGGTCCCCGAAGTAGCACGTAAGATCCTGGCTGAATCGGCCTACTTCTGCCCTGACGGTCAATGCGGCGTCGTCTACTACGACGACTTCGGCGGCGTGGTCAATCGTTCGTTCATTCCCGGTCCGATTCCGATCAAAGACATCGACGCTCCGTTGTGTGCCTGCTTTGGCCTGACGCGCGAAGAGATCGAACAGGACATCGATGACGGTGGCGTCGCGCGAACCCGAGCCGCTGTCTTGCGAGCCCAATCGTCCGAGGCACGCTGTGTGACGTTGGCTCCCAATGGTCGAAGTTGCGTTCCCGATGTTCAGGGCTACTACCTGAAGTGCAAACAGCGAGGCTGAATCGTCGATGAATCGATTACGGGCCTGCCACTGTTGTGGTCTGATTCACGAACTGGCCGATGTTGGGCTCGGGCAGGCCTGCGCGTGTACTCGTTGCGGAGCAGTGATTCAAAGGTCTGGCTCAGCGCAAGTGGTGGCCACTCGAACGGCCGCGCTCGCCTTGGGAGCCTTCATCCTCTATTGGCCCGCTGTCTTGTTACCGATCATCGAAGTGGAACGGTTGGGGCATCGGTATGCCAGCAGCTTGTTGATGGGAACGATCGATCTCTTTCAGCACGGCAGTTGGTTCGTCGGGACGATTGTCCTGGTCTTTTCGATCATTCTGCCACTGGCCAAGCTGGTGCTGCTGCTGGAACTGAGCCTATTCAGCCTGTTGCATCGTCGGCACAAGGCGGCGACCTATCGACTCATGGAGCATGCCGGTCGCTGGGGAATGATGGATGTGCTATTGCTCGCGTTCCTCGTCATGCTGGTCAAACTCGGCAGCGTGGTGACGTTTCACCTCGGCCCGGCGATTGTCGCGTTTGTCTTATGTGTGGTCCTCAGCATGGCTGCTTCGTTGTGCTTCGACCCGCACACGATCTGGGAAGATGAGGCCTCGACATGACTGCCAACATGACTCCGTCGCCAACCGTGGATTCGGCTTCCTCCGCATCGACGCCGTTTCCGAAAGCCGTCGTCGTGTCATCTTCCGCACCTCGATTGGTGTCGAAGCTCTGGCTGCTGACGGGACTTTGCCTGATCATCGCCATCGGTTTGGTGATCAGTTCGCAACGTCGCTACGGTCCGCAGGTTTCGATTCACTTCGCCGAAGGCCACGGCCTGAAAGCGGGCGACACACTCCGCTATCGCGGGATCGTGGTCGGTGAAGTGACCGATGTCGCCCTGACACCAAAGTTGGGTGGAGTCGCCGTCAGCGTGATCCTCGATCAAAAGGCGGAAGCTCTCGCTCGCCAGGGATCGGAATTCTGGATCGAACGACCACGCGTCAGCCTGTCGCGCGTCAGCGGTCTGGAGACAGTGGTCGGTGCGAAGTATCTGGGCGTCCGACCTGCACCGGCCGATGCACCGCCAGCCCATCAATTTGAGGGGGTCGAAACTCCGCCCACGATCAATGAAACCGAATACTCCGACATCGCGGTGCGATTCAGTGAAGGCTACGGCCTGCAAGCAGGTGACCCGGTACGTCATCGCGGGATCATGATTGGCGAAGTGACCAAAGTTGATCTCGACCAGGATCTCTCGGGAGTCTCCGTGCAGATCCGGCTGACCGGCATGGGACGGCAGGTTGCTCGCGAAGGGAGCCTCTTCTGGGTCGAACGTCCTCGCGTAAGTGTCACCGAAGTCCGTGGCCTGGAGACGTTGGTCGGGGGACGCTATGTCGCCGTGTCACCTGCGGCTGCCGATGCGACCTCGTGTGAATCATTCGTCGGTCTGGAAACCGCCCCGGTCGCGCTGGTGCCACCGGGAGGGATCGAGATCGTGCTTCACGCGCCGCAGCGCTGGGGGATCGACCCAGGTGTGCCAGTGACCTATCGAGGCTTGAAAGTGGGCCAAGTCCACTCGGTCGGACTATCTTCCGATGGAACGCGAATTGAAGCACGAGCCACAATCGATGCTTACTATCGTCCACTCGTTCGTCGCAACAGTGTCTTCTGGAGTACCAGCGGAATCGACATGAACCTCGGCTTCACCGGCCTGCAACTCACCGCCGAAACCCTCGCCACAATCGCTCAAGGCGGCATCGCCTTCGCCACACCCGAACAACCCGGTGAACTCGCCAGCTCCGGCCATCGTTTCGCTTACGAACGCTCGGTCCGTGACGAATGGACCGCTTGGCGACCTCACATCGATCTGCTGGCCTCGCAACGTCCCGGAAATGGCAGACTCCCTGAACCGCAACGCGCTGTCGTCCGCTGGACCGAAAAGATGTTCGGTTTCAATCGCAACTACGACCGCAGCGGCTGGGTCCTGATGCTCGACAACCAACGCCTGCTCGGCCCCGCAGACCTGCTCATTCCGAGTGAACGACCCATCGGTGACGTCCTCCTGGAAGTAGCCGGCCTGCAGCAGAAGCTCGATCCAAAACAGATCGAACGTTCAGGTGACGTCGCGACGATCACTCTGACCGCCGCCGCCGAAGGAGTCGCAACCTGGCCGCAGCAGCGAGTCCGCAAACCCGCCGAACCCGAAGACATGCTGATCATTGTCGACCCGCAGTTGTCACCGCATCCCCTGGCCGCCTCAAACGTCAAACCGCAAGCCGCCATCTGGGAAATCGACGCCACGAACAAGATGAACCCCACTTGGAACGGAGCCCCCGTCATGGCCATCAAAGACGGCCACTTGATCGGAACGCTGGTCTTTCAACAAAGCCGACCCGTCATCGCGCCAATGCGCTGACCGAGTTGGGATGGCATGGTGTAACCCTCAAAAGTCCATGTGCCGTGCCACTGGTTGGCCGCTCTGGGACAACCAGTGCTCTTAACTATCGACGATAGCACGAGCAGATCAGGAAATGAGGCTCACCATTATCATCGTGCTTCACCTTTTTCCGTCATCGTGCACAAGTGTTGAACCGGGGCAGATACCGTGCCGACTGAGCGATGAAACAATTTCGTGAATTCTGCCCCAGATAGTTGAAATAGGGTCTTCCTCGACGCACATAAAACGGGTTAAATCCTCTCTCGACCGCCGCTGACTGAGTCGCGTCGACTCAACCAGCGATGTGGCACTGTCACCAACAGGCCGCAGTCTCGTTTTCACGAGATTGCGG
>DASYEA010000489.1:0-4549 GCA_036499265.1 Schlesneria sp.
CGTAAAGGACATCCCAAGAGTCCACAGGGCGGCCGACTGTCGGTGGAAATGCCCATCGACGCCAGCAACGTCCAAGTGTACTGCTCGAAGTGCAATCGAGGCGTGCGAGTGGTCAGCCGCGTTGATGCCAATGGCAAGAAGTTTCGCGGCTGCCAAAAATGCGGATCGCCGTTGACTGCCAGTAACTGAAGACTTACGACGACCGGTCGCAGATCGAATCATCTCGAAGACAATGACGGAATAAGGCTGAAGCCAAATGAGTGCCCTGCAAACGAAATATCGAACAGAGATCGTCCCAAAGCTCCAAGAGAAGCTTGGTGGTCGCAACGTTCACGCCGTTCCCAAGGTGGAAAAGGTCGTGATCAGCATGGGGCTCGGTAAGTCGGTCGGCGAACGAAAGCGTTTGGAAGAAGCCGTTGAGCAGCTCGGCCTGATCAGCGGCCAAAAGCCACGCATCACCCGTGCTCGCAAAGCTATCTCCGGTTTCCGTCTGCGTGAAGGCATGGAAATCGGCTGTGCGGTGACGTTGCGATCGAAGCGGATGTACGAGTTTCTCGGACGTTTGATTCACTTGGTTCTGCCTCGAGTCCGCGACTTCCGCGGCGTCAACGGCAACGGATTCGATGGACGTGGCAACTTCAGTATGGGTTTGGCGGAACAGATGGTGTTTCCAGAGTTGAACCCGGATAAGGTGTCGTTCGTCCAGGGGATGAATATCGCGGTCGTGACGACGGCGAAGACTGATGAAGAAGGACGACAGTTGCTGCAGGAACTCGGGTTCCCGTTCAAGAAGGAATAATCCTTCGCAGTCGTTGGTTGGTCAATCGGCAGATAGAGTTCACAGAAGACAGAGTTCATAGCGGAGTATTGCAGTGGCGACTCAAGCACACGTGGTGAAGGCAGCGAAGAAACCAAAGTTTTCGTCGCGCATCGAGCATCGATGTCAGCTTTGTGGTCGCCCACGAAGTGTGTATCGACGCTTCAAGCTGTGCCGAATTTGCTTCCGCAACATGAGCTTGGATGGTTTGATCCCTGGCGTGCGAAAAGCGAGCTGGTAAGTTGCCTGCGGGCATCGATGTGATTTGGGACAGGAAGAAATAGAATGCCGGATCCCGTAGCGGATATGTTGACGTGCGTGCGAAACGCGGTGGCCGCCGAGCGACCGACCGTTGAGCTTCCGAGCTCAAAGTTGCGGGTGTCGATCGCCGACGCCATGCAACGTCATGGTTATATTTGGGACTACGAAGTTGTGACTCCAGAAGACGCCGCGTATAAGGCTCGCCTGCGGATCAATCTGAAGTACGGTCCAACCGGCGAACGAGTGATCCAGAAAATCGCTTGCGTCAGCAAGCCAGGCAAGCGGGTTTACTCGTCAGTCGACAACATCCCGAGTGTGTTGCAGGGTTTGGGTATCTGCCTGCTCTCAACTAATAAGGGTGTCTTGGGCGGCGGCGAAGCGAAGAAGGCCAATGTTGGCGGCGAAGTTCTGTGTACGATTTGGTGATCCGAATCGGATCGCTGCAACGGAAGCAAGTTTGAATCGAAGACTTGGTCAGGTGAATAATGTCTCGAGTTGGATCAGCCGTCATTACCGTGCCTTCTGGCGTTGACATCAAGACGCAGGACGAACAGGTCCAGGTCAAGGGAACTCACGGACAGTTGTCCATGCGCGTTCCTGACGGGATCGGCGTGGCGTTTGATACAGGCAAGCGTGAACTCGCCGTGTCGCGTGAAGATGACCGCCGAGAACTGCGGGCTCTCCATGGTTTGACCCGCGCACTGGTGGCGAACATGGTTCGCGGCGTCGTTCAGCCTTGGGAAAAGAAGCTGGAAATTGTTGGCGTTGGCTATCAGGCCTCGTTGGCACCCGGCAAGTTGACGTTGAACGTTGGTTTTGCGAATCCCGTAGTGATTCCGATTCCGAAGGGCGTCACCTGCGAGCTGCCAGATAATACACACGTGATTTTGAAGTCGGCAGACCGCCAGGCAGTTGGTCAGGTCGCCGCCAATGTTCGCAGTGTTCGCCCCCCTGAACCGTACAAAGGCAAGGGAATTCGTTACGCCGGTGAACATGTGAAGCGTAAACAAGGTAAGGCATTCGGCAGCTAACGGGCTGGCATTCATCAGCCCCATCAGTCTGGTCTGAATTTCGGAAGTCGGTAAATGAACAAAGTTAAGCGTCTGGCGAATCAACAAGAGCGGCGTAAGTATCGCGTCCGCAATCAACTGAAGTCCGGTGGACGAGTTCGGTTGTCGGTTTTTCGAAGCAATCGATATTTCCGAGTTCAGGCTATTGATGATACGGCGGGGAATACGCTCGCTGCTGCGTCATCTGGCGAGTTGACCGGAGAAGCAGCTAAGGGATGCGATGCTGCGGCACAAGTTGGGCGATTGATCGCCGAACGGCTTCTGGCTGCGGGAGTCAAGGAAGTCTGCTTGGACCGAGGTGAGTATCGTTACCACGGCCGGGTGAAGGCGTTTGCGGATGGTGCTCGAGGCGCTGGATTGAATCTCTAGTCATTTCGTCGTCTTCATCAACAAGTGTTCAAGCATTCACAAGAGGGGTCGGTCCGGTGGCGGAGCAAAACCAAAAAGAATATCCCGAACGAGTCGTGCAGATTCGTCGGTGTGCTTGCGTGGTCAAGGGTGGCCGTCGGTTCAGCTTTACGGCGCTCGTCGTCGTTGGCGATGGCCGCGGTAAAGTTGGCTACGGCTACGGCAAGGGCGTTGAAGTCCCCCAGGCTGTGGAAAAGGCTGTGAAGTCAGCCGGCAAGAAGATGTACAATGTTGCCACCGAGAACGGAACAGTGCCGCACGCAGTGATTGGCAAGTTCGGTTCATCGTCGGTGATGCTGATGCCAGCGAATGCTGGTACGGGAATTATTGCTGGTGCTGCGGTTCGATCGATCGCCGAAGCTGCCGGAATAACAGATGTGCTCACAAAGTGCCGTGGATCGAGCAATCCGCTGAATGTCGTCAAGGCCGCCTTTGACGCAATTCGCCAGCTTCGGCATCGGGCAGATGTAGCTAGGCTTCGCGGAGGTTCCGAACGATGATGATCCATGAATTGACCACTGTCGAGGGAGCTCGGCCGCGTAAGCGTATTGGTCGCGGTATTGGCTCGGGACACGGTAAGACATCCGGTCGCGGTCACAAAGGTGCTGGTAGCCGATCGGGTTACAAGCGTCGAATCACGTTCGAGGGTGGTCAGATGCCACTGACGAGGCGGATCGCCAAGCGTGGTTTTAACAACCGCCAATTCGAAACTGAGTGGGAAGTCTGCGACGTTGCAGCGCTGGAAAAGGCGTTCAATGCCGGCGAAACCGTGACTGTCGCGGAGTTGCGCAGTCGTGGTGTGCTGCCACGACGCAAGTCGGGCGGTTGTGCCGTGAAGCTCATTGGTGCCAGTCCTCTGACAAAGTCACTCACGGTGATTGTCGGCGGTTGTACGGCCGGAGCGAAGAAGTCTGTTGAGCTGGCTGGTGGCAAGGTGGTCACGCAAAGCCGTAGCGAAGTATAAGCTCAATCCGGGACCGCCAAAAGAACCGTCAGATACTGGGTGAAGCGTGTACGCATCATTTATGCAGCTTTTGCGTATCCCGGAAGTACGCGCCAAGATCGGCTTGACGTTATTGCTCCTGGGCGTCTATCGCCTTGGCTTCTCCGTGGTCCTGCCAAACGTCGATCAAGAGATCCTGGCAGAAAACATGAAGAGCCAGGGTGGCGGTGATGGAATTGATCGCATGGTTGCCATGCTGTCGCTGTTTTCCGCGTCTAATATTGGCATGATGACCATCTTCGGTTTGGGGATCATGCCTTACATTTCGGCGTCCATCATTTTCCAACTGCTGGGGACGGTCTATCCACCGTTGGAGCAGATGCAGAAGGAAGGTGAAGCGGGACGTCGGAAGATCAATGAATATACACGTTACGCTACAGTCGTCATCTGTTTGTTCCAGAGTTTCTTCTGGGTGCGAATGCTTGCCAGCGGCGGCGCCACTGGCAATCCAGTATTTCTACCCGGCTTCAATGATCTGTTCTGGCAGATTTCGGCTGCAATCACGATGACCACTGGAAGTATTTTCCTGATGTGGGTCGGCGAGCAAATTGATGAATTCGGGATTGGGAATGGGGTCAGCTTGCTGATCATGGCCGGAATTCTCGCACGCATGCCCGAAGCTGTTCGCTCGCTGGTAGCACCGGTATTGGAAAAAGGGATGCCCTTGGGTAGCCCAACCGGGATCGAACGGTACGTGACTTTGGTGATCGTGTTCCTGGTTGTGATTGTCTGCGTCGTGATGATTACTCAAGCGCAGCGACGAATTCCCGTTCACAGTGCCAAGCACGTTCGCGGTGCGAAGGTTGTTGGCGGTCAGATGCAATCGCTTCCAATCAAGATCAATCAGTCAGGTGTGATGCCGATCATCTTCGCGTCCAGCCTGTTGATGTTTCCTCAACTGATTTTCGGTATGCTGGCCTCGGCGGTGGGGACTGTGCCGTTTATCGGAACGCTGGTGACGGCGGGGGATGTCGCATTTAAGAATACGGG
>DASYEA010000490.1:0-2156 GCA_036499265.1 Schlesneria sp.
GACCAAGGCGGCGCTGGAATGAGACGGCAATCACTGCGTCGCCAACAGCCTGCCGAGTGGCTAAATTGAAGGGCGGCGAAGTCGGCCAAGCGCAACGCAGCTCTCCCTCCGCCGTTCAATTGCCGATGTGGCGAAACGCCACGCATCCGCACGACATACTGGACTCACCGGGATTGCCGACGCCAGCCGTTGGGCAAACAATCAGGCCCCGTAAACTGTCCCAATTCTCGGCAAACGTATACGGGATCGAGCACGACGTGATATTCCCTGATTCGGCGCAGTAGCCGTTGATAAATTCCCCGGCAATGCCTTTCTCGGTTCGAAATCGGTCGAACCAGCGGCCAATGCCTGCGCCTGCCTGATGGGGTATGAGGAAGTCTGGTTCGGTCGGGCGAATCCCGAATTTTTCGAGTGCCTGACATGCTGTATCGGCCATGATCTGCGGCGCGTATTTATAGATGACATCGCCGTCGAGCCAAAAACAGAACCGCTCGCTGTCGCGCGTTTCTCCACCCTGACTAGTCGGGACCAACACGTTTCGCCGCCACTCATGCCCAAAATTGATTTGAGGCACTTGCTGCACTCCGGTCATGGCGGCGATCAATTCGTAGCGTGCGGGCAGAAGTCGACTATCGAGTCGTGTGATGAGCGTGGCCGTCGCGTAATCGCCCAAGAGCGGCGAAGAGACGCGGTCTTCATAGTCGGTGATGCGGGAGGTGCGCGTGGCGGCCACGACGATGATCGCATCCTCTTCGCCCAACTGCATGCGCTGCAGGAGGTCTTCCTGAATGAGCATCATCGCCCGCGGGAAACCGCTGCAGCCCCAATGAGCGGAAAGAATTCTACTCGGCTGGAGCCAAGTCAACCGGGCACGGTCGGCAACCTTTTGTGCCGCGACGTCGATCCGGTTGGTTTGCGCCCGCGCGTCGTCGAGCATCAGATCCGCGTACTCGACCGGCACGAATGAGTTGCTAATGAAAACCAGGGCGACAATCCGGTCGCGCGGAAACGCGGTCTTCTGCAACACGTCGTCGATGGCTTGTGACGCGAGATCGACCTCATCGACGGTGGAAATCCAGCGACGTTGAATTCCCGTATAGTGTGTGAACCGCTTGCCTATTAATCCGCGATCTTCAAACCACTTATTCGGTAAGGCATATAGCGAATCGTGGCTGCACCGGCCAATCGCGGCCATGCCGATACGTTGCGGCGAGGGCAAATCCATTGTGGCTTTCGGGGGGTTATTGGTCCGATTCTGGCCGCGGACGGGAAATTGCCATAGCTTTCTATCCGACCCAAACGACCCAAATGTTACCAAATCCCATCCGACTAGAATAGTAGGTAAATGCCGTCCACTGCTACGCCGGAAGCCATACCGTTCAACGCAGCCCACGGACAGTTTTCAAAACCAAGATTTTTTGCACGTTGAAAGCCTTCGCAGGTAGGGGCGGAAGCGCAACTCATAAAACCACGCAGGTAACACACGTTTTTCGGTGCATGGAGTCCCATACCGAAAAAACGGCAGCCCGCACCTTTTTCGGGCCCGACGGCGAACGCGTGGTCATGCATATTGTGCAAGACACATTGGCGGTCTTTGAGCAGTGACTAGGAATTATTCAGCCGAGATTTCTGAAGCCATCGTCACCAAAGAGGGAACATTGACCTCGGTTGCCGGTGCTCAGTCCCTGCAATCGGCCCTCTATCTAGATTTGCGACTCTGCAGACCGTCTCCGACAGGTTCGTCGTCGTCCAAGCGCCTTTCTCGACGTACCACCGCTCGACGGCGGAGTTGATGGTCGCCTTGTTATGGAGGTTGAACTTGGTCGTTGCCGCGTCACTCAAAACTGCCACGCGAGAAATGATGATCGCGGCAATGACGCCGAGGATCGTCACTACTGTCAGCAATTCCAATAACGAAAACGCTGATCGGCGACCGGTGATTCTCCGTCGCTTCATGGCTTAACGAGTTCAGTAGGAGGTCTTTGGATTGTTCCAAGTGCAAAGGTTTCAGAGAGGCAAACGGAAGTCGCTCAAGCTCGTTTCCGAATTTGGCGCACCAACCTCGTCCACTACGAAAGAAGTAGCTGCGATTGCGACTACCCTTGGCCCGGCCCATTGACTTTCGCCCTACCAGATCCCCAATGTAGAATCTGACC
>DASYEA010000491.1:0-4878 GCA_036499265.1 Schlesneria sp.
AGATGTCGCGGATGCCAACGAGTGACATGTGCAACGTGCGCGGAATCGGGGTTGCCGACAACGTCAGCACGTCGACTTCCAATCGCAGATGCTTCAACAGCTCTTTCGTTTCGACTCCAAAACGTTGCTCTTCGTCGATCACCAACAGTCCCAGGTCTTTGAACTTGACATCCTTGCTGACGAGGCGATGAGTACCAATCACAATGTCGATCGTTCCGTTCGCCAGGCCTTGCAGTACCTCTCGCGTTTCGCTCGCTGTTCGAAACCGATTAAGCGACGCGATCGAGACGGGGAACTCGGCCATCCGTTCGCAGAAGCTACGAAAATGCTGCTCGCACAAGACAGTTGTCGGGACCAGGATCGCGGCCTGACGTCCCGCATCGACCGCTTTGAACGCGGCCCGCATCGCGACTTCAGTCTTGCCGTAACCGACATCGCCGCAGATCAGTCGGTCCATGGGGCGAGGCCGCTGCATGTCCTCTTTCGCTTCGGCGATCGCTTTTAGTTGATCATCCGTTTCGGTGTAGGGAAACTCAGCCTCGAATTCCTCCATCCAGTGACTATCGGGAGGACACGCCAGTCCCGGCTTCAAATCACGGTCGGCCTGCAGCTTGAGCATGTCGGCCGCCATGTCCCCGACCGCCTCGGCGACTCGTTTCTTCTTGTTGACCCAACTGGTCCCGCCCACCTTCGACAGTTCGGGTGCGGCTTTGGCACCGCCGATATATTTTTGAACCAGATGAATCAGCGACGTCGGGACGTACATCTTCAGTTCATCGGCAAACTGCAGCACCAGATGTTCTTCCGTGAGGTCACCTTTCTTCTGCACCTCCATCCCACGAAAGCGAGCGATCCCATGCGAGAGGTGTACCACCAGATCGCCGATCGCCAGGTCCAGAAAGCTATCGATCACACGGGATTCGATACGCTTCTTGCGTGGGGCTCGCTGGACTTCTGTTCGAGCGAAGAGTTCATTGTCGCTGAGGACTACGATCTTCTCGCCGACTAGCCGAAATCCTTTGCTAACGTGGCCGACGCACAGCCGCACTCGCTGATGAAAAGGATGTTCTTTCGGTACCGAAGGCTCGGGGGGAGCAGGCGGGACGGGTTCCGGTTGCGCGGGGACGGGCGCATTCTTCGCAGCGGCAGGGTCCGGTTTGCCTCGTAGAAATCGCTTGAGTGGTGGCCCAGACGGGGGCGGGGGAGGTTGATCTTTCGGCTTGGCCGAACCCGGCGGCCGCGATTCAGGTCCCAGCAAACTCGGGTCGCTATAGACCTCCGCCAGTAACTCGGTCAACCGTTGCTTGGCCCCCTCATTGTGACAGGCAATGAGGACCGATTCATCCTGTTGAACGACGCGTTCGAGTTCCTTGAGCGATTCTCCTTTCGCGCCGCCAAAACGTTCAATCGAAGCTGTTTGCAGGTGAATAGTCTGTTTGCCATAGCTACCCGCGACGAGGGGTGCCAGATTCACGTGAGGTCGAGCGGCGCAGCGCTGCATCGTCGATTCGACGCTGAAGAGCCCCTTGGGATCGGCGAGACGATCTAAGTATTGCCGCCCTTCGCGAATCATTTCCTCCATCTCGATGAACACCACCCAGGCGTTCGCCGGCATCGCGTCCAGCACATGCTCGCCGTTAGTGACCAGCGGCGAAACACTGGCAACGGGGTCGTCTTCATCGTGCTTCAGGTCTGATGGCGAGAGCACTGTGATCGCGATCTCGGTGACCGATGCGATTTTTCGCTGCGATTCCACGTCGAACAGCCGGATCGATTCGATTTCGTCGCCGAACAGCTCCACGCGGACGGGATCAGACGAATCGGGCGGAAAAATGTCGATAATCCCGCCGTGAATGCTGAACTCGCCAGGGACTTCCAGCGCGGTGACTCGTTCGAATCCCTTCGCCACCAGCCACGCGGCCATGTCGTCCAGATCCAGATCCTCGCCGACTTTGACCAGGCGCGAGGCAACGATTCGTTCCGAACGGCTGGGGACTGGTTGCAACAGCGCGTTAATGGTCGCGATCACCACCGGCGGCGACGAATCCGCTTCAAAGCCACGAACAATGCGTAGGCGACTGCCCAGGATCGGATCCGCAATACTCAATTCTCGCGGCAATGAAGGCCAGGCCGGCAAGATCGCGGGAATAATTCGCTGTCCTGGTTCGGACGCCGGTTGCGATGGACTGGGCTGGATTCCGAACGAGGCGACATCGGCGGCGAAGTCATCCAGTTCGCGCTCTCGCGGCAGGATGACGACGACTGTCTTCGGAGCGACTCGCGTCAATGCGGCGACAACCAGGGCACTCGATGAACCCCAGGCTCCATCGATCGTGACCGCATCGCCAGACTGAAGGCATGCCACCGCATCTTTGAACGCAGCAGCATTCAGCAGGCGCGGAGCGAGATCCGTGATTGGTGATGCTACAGCAGTCACGGTCGCCATCGTGCGTTGCCTTGTCGCGTGATATGAAGTGGAATCGGGTCGAATGAGCGCAAACAACAACACCCCGTCCAGTGCCAGAGGGCTGGCTCAGCGGGTGTGCGTCAATTCAAGTTGCACGGATTCTATCGCAGCAAATGATCCGGCCAAGGGTCGGATGCGTAATATCAGTGAGCTGTATGTCCAGTTGCATTTCCAAAACTTGTCGAAACCTGCTACTGGACGACGGAAGACCCGCTGGCTAGAACTGATTGAACGGATGAAACGCACTGCCGAGAATGAAAGTATGTCTTTGCAGAGCGATCGCAATGAGACTCAGGAGATTCGCAAATGAAGGTGACTGTTGCACTGTTGGCCTTACTGATGATTTCACCTGTGTTTGCGGCAAACACTCCCGAGCCCCAGGCGGATGCAGAAAAAGCTGTCACCAAGAAGAAATTGACGGTCGCTCATATCGAGATTCATGGAAATTATCCAGAAGGGGCGGCTGCCCCCGGCTTGTTCAGTGAAGTCGTCGAAACGTTGACCATTGGCCTGCAGCGTATGGACAAGGCGAGTCGCGACGATGATCTGGAAGCGGTAATCCTGCACATTGACGGCCCTTCGATCGGTTGGGCCAAGTTGCATGAGTTGCGAACGGGTATTCAGAAGATGCGACAGAAGGGACGCAAGGTTTATGCATGGCTCGAAAGTGGCATGACCAAGGACTACCTGCTCGCCTCTGCCTGCGACGAAATCGTCCTTCCCGAGTCAGGCATGTTGATGATGCCGGGGCTTCGAGCTGAAGTTTCGTTCTACAAGAATCTGTTCGACATGCTGGCGATTCAGCCGCAAATGCTGCGCGTCGGCGAGTTCAAATCGGCGGCTGAGCCTTATAGCCGGTCCGAGATGAGCCCCGCGTTCCGCGAAGAAATGGAAGCGATTCTGGACGACTACTATCGCCAGATCGTGGAAATGGTCGCGACGTCCAGAAAGCTGACCGCCGATCAAGTCAAAGCCGCTATCGATACGGGCCTGTATACGGCCGCCGATGCCAAGAAGCTCGGTTTGATTGATCGAATTTCCTACGAAGACGCGATCGCCGATCTGATCAAAGGTGATCGCAAAGACGCGGAAATCAAGATTGTGAAGGGATACGGCAAGAAGAAGATTGATACCGATTTCAGCGGCATCGCTGGCATGGCCAAGATGATGAATCTGATGATGGGGGTTGAGCCGACTCAGCGCAAGTCGAGTTCCCCCAAGATTGCGATTATCAACGCGGTCGGCCCGATCATGTCGGGCAGCAGCAAGGCAGATTTCTTCGGTGACGAATCGATGGGTTCGACGACGATGATCAAGGCGATCCGTCAGGCTCGCGATGACGCATCGGTAAAAGCGATTGTGCTGCGAATTGACAGCCCTGGCGGAAGTGCCCTCGCCAGCGACTTGATGTGGCACGAACTGGAAACTCTCGACGGCAAGAAGCCGTTGATCGTCAGCATGGGTGACGTCGCAGCCAGCGGTGGCTATTACATCGCGATGGGAGCCGATCGCATCTTCGCCGAACCCGGCACGCTGACAGGTTCGATCGGTGTCGTCGGTGGCAAACTGGCGTTCGAAAAGTTCTTCGAAAAGATCGGGATCACGACCAGCGTCGTACAACGCGGCAAGAACAGCGGCGTACTGAGCATGACGACTCCGTTCACGGAATCCGAACGTGAATCGATGCAGAAGATGCTGAACGACATCTACGGCCAATTCACGAAAAAGGCCGCCGCGGGTCGCAAGATGGACTATGACAAGCTGGAAAAGATGGCCCGCGGTCGAGTCTACACCGGAGCCCAAGCACTGAAGCTTGGACTGGTCGACGAACTCGGCACGCTGACCGACGCCATTGCTCACGCGAAGAAAGCCGCGGGACTCGATCCAGACCAGAAGCTGGAACGCCTGGACCTGCCGAAACCAGTCAGCCCATTCGAACAACTGTTCGGCCCGATTGACCCTGGAACTACGTCGCTGAATGCCGCCACGTCGGCCTGGCTGAAGCAACTCCCTCCGGAAGTCACCGAGCAACTGCAAGGCTTGGGAGTCTATGAACTGCTGGCCAAAGAACGAGTCCTGACGGTGATGCCGTATCGCATGCTCGTGAAATAGCGCTGATCCCAAATGGTGATCGATGCCTCAGTACGCTCGCGATGGATTCAGGCGATTGCCATCGCGGGCGTAATTTTGCTTGCGGCTCTGCTGCTATTGCCGGCAATTCAGCAAGCACGCGAGGCGGCCCGGCGGACGCAGTCGAAGAACAATCTCAAGCAGTTTGGGCTGGCGTTAAATAACTACCACGACTCGCATCAAAGCTGGCCTGCCGGTGGAACATTTAGTCGCGACGGCCACGGGATGCATGGCTGGGCAATTCTACTCATTCCGTACTTGGAGGCGTCGCCGCTTTACCA
>DASYEA010000492.1:0-7404 GCA_036499265.1 Schlesneria sp.
GGACTGTCTTTCAGTTGCACGTTGGGGATATTCGCGGCATTCCAAAGCGGCGTTTGATCAATGTATGGCAGAACGGTCGCGAGCCAACTCCACGAGTATGAATCCTCGAACGCGTAGTTCCAGACCGATGTATAGCTGTAGTCGCCGTAGCGATTGATCGGCAATGTTCCGAAAGTCGATTCGTAGTTGTGGATCGCCAATCCCAACTGTTTGAAGTGGTTGCGGCATTGAGTGCGCCGGGCCGCTTCACGCGCCTGCTGAACCGCTGGAAGTAAGAGCGCGATCAGGACGGCAATGATGGCAATGACAACCAGTAACTCGATCAGTGTGAAAGCACGATGAGCAGATTTTCCGAGACGGTTATTTCTCATGGCTACTCAGTTCCAGATCGTAACTATTGGTGGCCAGCGGCGCGACGACTTCCAACCGAAGTGGTGTTTGATCAGGTTGATTGTAACAATTCGGAACCAACGATTTTGGCATGCTTGGGCGGGCAACTCCATCGGCACTGGTCGTTGCTTCGGACGCAAACACCACCACCCGATAGATTCCCGGCGGTGCGCCAGCTCGACCATTGGTATAGACGACATATCGACCGGCAGGTTCGACCATTCCGGTTGGCTGATGCCATGTCGTTGCAGTGGATGTGGGATGCAGAGTCACCGCGCCGTTCGGAAGCGGTTGCCCATCAAACGTGATTCGCCCTTGAACAGGGTGCAGTATTTCCCGTGGCGGTTGGCCACATCCTGCGAACAGAGCAACGGCGAGCAGCGGTCGCAGGCGCCGAATTGAGGCAACGGTCGCCAACATTGTGGCTCCCCGAGGGACAGGCACGATTCAGATGTGAATGAAATGACAGGTGAGATTGCTATACAATACGCAGCTGGCATTAGGGTGCAAAGCAAAAACTGGCGGATCGAGAATTTGAATTCGCCGAGATGAGGAAGGCGATTGCCGATATGAAAGGTTGGCGTAGTCGCCTGGCACGGATGCCGAGGAAGACTGGTTCTCCTGCGGTAGCCGTCAGTGACGATCATTCCGACCGGGATCGTGGGGGCCGTCGCAACGACGAACGCCAAGATCGGCGACGGACTTTTCTTCCGTTGTGTCTGCAGAGGTGGCGGCGAGGCGTTCCAGGATTTCCAATCGAGCCTCGAGCGATGCAATCGTCGCCTGTTGAGCGGTGACAGTACCGAGGATCTGCTCCACCGTTTCGATGAGCAATGTCGTTGATTGCCGAAGGCTATCGTCCGTAGGATCCTGAATCTGCTGCAGCGCCAACGAAACTCTGGCGCTGGTGTCTTCCGGATGCGGAATTAGCCCGACTGCATCGCTCAATTTGGCGTGGGGTAGAGACTCGACTCTTGCGTAAGCTGTCACCCGAATCTCCTAGCCAGGATTGGTACGTCCAACACAGTTCCGGGGCAAGTGCTGGGCGAATTACCGACGCAGAAGAATAGCCGACTGTCTCGCCAGCAGCCAGCAAATTACCAGCAACCCGCAAAAACAATGAAATTCCCGCTGATTCACAACTCTGGATGACTGAAGAATCAACAGCAATCGATGCGGCCACGTACCTTGCCGCGGTCACCGCACTCATTGAAGCAGCTTAGTCTAACTATTTGGTTCGACGTTTAGCTCGGTCTTGGCCGTAGCAAGCTGAGTAACGTGGCCTGTGTCGGCGTGTCCATGTAACTTGAGCCATCGCCCGCGACGGACCCAATAGAAGCGGACTGGCAGGAACAGGTCGACGACTTCATCGGAAATCAACAGGCCGCCAAGGACTGGTAGAGCCATCGGAGCCAGGATCTCTCCGCCGACGCCGGTTGCGAAAACCATCGGGAAGATCGAGATAATCGCAACGCCTTCCGTCAACAACTTGGGGCGCAGGCGATGCACCGCCCCTTCGATCACCGCTTGCCGTAGTTCTTCGAGCGATTCAATTTTCTCTAGCCCACCACGTCGCTCGATCGCTTCGCGAAGATAGACGAGCATGATGATACCCGTTTCGGTAGCCATGCCGAAGCAAGCAATGAACCCCACCCAGACCGCGACACTGAAGTCCATCGGCGGAGCATCCCAGCCCTGCATGATCTTCGGAAACAGAAACATGAAGAAGGCCCCGCCCGCCAGGGCTTCGGGAACAGTCAGCATCATCAATGCGGCATCGGCCAGGTCGCGATAGGTCAAATACAGGATCAGAAATATCAACGCGATTACGGCAGGGAATACGAATCGCAACGTCCGAGCAGCCCGCACTTGATGCTCGAATTCGCCACTCCATTCGATATGGACGCCTTCAGGCAGCGATACTTTTTCGGAGACGACTCGGCGCGCTTCTTCGACGAAACCAACAATATCGCGACCACGGACGTTAAGAGTCACGTAGTTCAATAGCCGTCCGTTCTCGCTCTTGATCATGGCCGGTCCTTCAACGATCTTGACATCCGCGACCGCAGAGAGTGGGATCAATGGTCGTCCAGAAATGGAGTGCCCCGGTGACGCCACGTGGCCCTCGGAGGAGCTTGGATTGGCTGCCACGGTCCCCACGTCACCACTCGGTGAACGTGACATCGAGTCTGCGGGAGAAGCCATGGCGGCTGGTGCCGACATGCCATTGGGACTGATGAGCAACCGCCGAATCGCGTCTTCACTGTCGCGCGAAGACCGTGCGTAGCGAATGCGGACTGGAAACCGCTCTCGCTTCTCAACGGTGTAGGTCACAGCGCGACCGGCGAGGGCGACTTCGATCTCGTTCTGAATATCTTCGACGCTGATTCCGTAGCGGGCCGCGGCTTCACGATCGATGTTAATGTCGAGGTAACCCTTCCCCATGATGGGCGACGCAATCGTATCACGGGCACCGCTCAGCGGCTTCAGTGCCGCTTCGATCTGCTTGCAGACACCATCAATTGTGTCGAGATCCGGTCCAAAAACTTTGACCCCAATGTCCGTACGGACACCGGTCGACAGCATCTCGATGCGGTTGATAATTGGTTGCGTAAAGATGTTGCTCCAACCGGGGACCTGCAGCACCCGGCCCATCTCGTCGTCAACAAGATCGCCCTTCGGTCCGTTGCGGCGTGGCCAGAAGAAGACGCGGTTCGCAAAGGGCTTCTGCAGTTGTTCCTTCAACACCATGAAGGGCTGCATGGCATCAGGGTCTGGAGTCTGGCCCAATTGCGACTGGATTGATGCCGCCACGAAGTTGTCGGTCTCAGCTCCCTTCGGTGCCGATGTGGTCAGTTCTTGCTGGCGAGCCGAGCGTGCAAGTTCTTCGAGTGCGAACGACGAATAGGCTTCGACTCCCTGGTCGAACAGCTTCCAGTTTACTTCGCGAACGTGGACACGCCACAATTCTGCATGTTGGCGAGTCACCAATCGCAGCATCTTGCCAGGTAAAGTTTCTCGCGTCCCGCCGAAGGCTTCGACGACCGCATCGGCGGCTCGTCCGGTCAGTCCTGGCCGAAGTTCCATCGCCTGGACGGAGTTGGACACCGCCCCCAATTCTTCGCCACGCTGAATGACCCTGCGAACGAGCAACGTCACATCTTCGAGAGCCGGCGTGGTGCCCAGCCACGGTCCCAATTCGCTGGTCAAGGTTGTCACCATCTCAAGCATCAATGTTTCGCTCTTCGAATCTTTTGGCCAGATCCAATCACCTGAATTCGCCATCTGCTGGATCGATTCCCGGACTGCGAAATCGGTTAGTTCTCCGCCAAGCCGTAACTCAAAGGTGCGGTACTGAACCAGTGAGAGTTCGCGAAGTATTTCATCACATCGCTCCAGAGCCTTTTGGGCAGCTTCGTTAACGAGCGACTCGCGATCTTCAAGCTTGGCAGCGGAGATGTAGCCATTCTGTTCGAGAGCAGTGAGAGCATCGCGCGTCTGACGCAGGGCATCTTCGAATCTTAGGACGCGCTTGGGCCAGAATTCGCGCGGGCGAAAGTTCACAAACGTCTCGACCATATCCAGTGGTGCCGGATCGGTGGGCGTGTCGGCACGGCCCGCCTTGCCAATCACCGATTCGACTTCAGGAAAGCCACGTAAGAGCGCGTCGCGAGCTTTCAGGTCATCGGCCGCCTGCGTCACGCTCGCACGCGGCACAGTGACTGGCATATCGAGAGTCGTTCCCTCATCAAGTGCCGGCATGAAAGCCACGCCAATCTTCGGAAAATGCCAAGCCCACAATCCGATCGCGGTCAACGAGGTGAAGGAGAAGACTTGCGATATCGCTCCCCTGGTAAAAAGCACTGTGAGGAAGGTGACAAATGCGAAGACGATCAGAAACGTCTTTCTCCACGCACCCTCAGAAGCACCCTGTCCGATGATCGCCTGCAAGGGAAACATTCCGGCGGCGAGGATCAGTAACACCGCGAACATCCACATGACCAGATTGCGCCGTGGCAATGCCCATGTCAGCATCGGCTTGTAAATGTGGATGAAGCTGCGCACGATCCAGTTGTCTTCTTCGCTGCGCAGACGGCCGCGGATCAAAAGCGGGATCAGAGCCGGCACGATCGTCACTGAGATGAACGCCACTCCGATCAACGCGAAGCTTTTGGTGAATGCCAGCGGATGGAATAACTTCCCCTCTCGCCCGCTGAGCATGAACACCGGCACAAACGATAGCAGCATGATCAGTACAGAAAAGAAGATCGGCTTTCCCACGGTGCGACAGGCAGGAATCACCAGCTCGGTGATATCGCCCGAAACCTTTTCATCGCCGAATTTTTCCTTCAAGACGTGCGTCGCGTTCTCGACCATCACGATGGCTTGGTCGACGAGGATACCGATCGAAATCGTGATCCCCGCCAGTGACATGATGTTGGCTTGAATGTCGATGATCCCCAGGTTCCGCAGCAGCCACATCATCAGGAACGAGAACAGCACCGCCAGTGGTAGCGTGATGCAGATGACAAACACACTGCGAAGGTGCGACAGGATCAGCATGATCGCAATCGACGCAATCAGCATTTCGTGCCACATGACCTCGGTCAGCGTGTGAATCGCACCATGGATCAGCCGTGTACGATCATAGGCGGGAACAATGTGAACCCCTTCAGGCAACCCCGGCTGCAGTTCTTGAATCTTCTCCTTCACGCCTTCGGTCACGTGCAATGGATTTTGACCGTGTCGCATCAGCACGACGCCACCAACGACTTCACTGCCGTTCTTTTCGTAGACGCTACGACGGAATTGCGTCCCGAGTTGCACTGAGGCGATCGTCTCGACATAGATCGGCGTGCCGTTGACCTCGCGGATCACGGTTCGTTCAATGTCGTGCTTGTCGCGAATCCAGCCGATGCCGCGCACGATGTACTCAGCATTGTTCTTCTGGATGACCCCGCCGCCCGCTGGCATGTTGCTACGAGCGACCGCTGAATAGAGTTCACCGAGCGTAATGCCGTACGCGCGCAGTGACTCCGGCCGAACATCAATCTGATACTCCATCGGCAGACCGCCGACAGTTGCCACATCGGAAACACCGGGGGCCGCGTTGAGTTGTGGAGCGATATAAAACTTGTTGACCGCCCACAACCGTTGTGGATCGACCGGATGATTCGGTCCCGCTTCGACCGTGTACCAGAAGATCTGCCCCAGCGCCGTGGCATCGGGGGCGAGATACGGAACGACATTGGTCGGCAAATAGTTGGCTGCCTGCCCGAGCTTTTCCGTCACGCGTTGGCGGGCAAAGTAGAAGTCGACACCATCCTCAAAGATGATCGTGATCATCGAGAAATTGAATTCCGATGAAGACCGCACCGCTTTGACTCCGGCCAGTCCTTGCAGCTTGCGGGCGAGCGGATACGTCACCTGATCCTCGACTTCACGCGGGCTGCGTCCCATCCAATCGGTGAAGACGATGACTTGGTTTTCGCTGAGATCAGGGACAGCATCGACTGGCGTCTGGAACATGGCGTAGATGCCCGCGATCGTCAGCATTCCAGTCGCGAGCAGGACCAGAAAGCGATTACGAATCGACGCCTCAATCAGTTGTTCGATCATGGAGTCGGTTCGGCTTTCTGCTCTGTGACAGCTTGTTTCAGCTCTTTGACTCGAGCCAGAGTTTCCCGTGGCTTCTCGCGAGCAAGTTCCTGGCATCCCTCACAGCACAGAAAGACGGTCTGGCCATCGAGCATGATCTTGACGGGTATTCCCATCGATCCGAGTGGGCTGTCGTCCATGACCGGGCAAAGCTTCTGTTGCAGGACAATTTTGAGATCAGCGGGGCTTAGCTTAGATAGTTCGGCCTGAACTTTGAGAGGCAATGTTTTCAGTTTTGCCAAGTCATCCGCGGCGCTCGTTGAATGCTCTTTCAGTTCGGTAAGTCGCTTCAGTGTTTCCTTCGGGTTGGCTCGCGCGGCCTTTTCACATCCGGCACAGCAAACAAAAACGGTCTCCCCATCGATTGTCAGTTTTGGAGGTACGCCCATCGACCCCAGCAAGCTGTTGGGCAAGACCACACATGCGCGCTGCTGTTCAGCCAATTTGCGATCTTGGGGACTTAGCTTGGCGAGCGTGGCCTGAATCTTGGATTCAGTCTCGTTCCCTTTCTTTCCGGGTGCCGCTGGTATCGGAGTGCTCCCCCGGCCCGGTCGAGACGACTTCATCTGCTCAAGTTTCTGCAGCGTCTCTTGCGGCTTGTCCTTTGCGGGTTTCTCGCACGCAGGGCAGCACACGAAAACCGGCTTATTATCCACCATCACTTTGACCGGGACACCCATCGAACCCAGGCGGCTGTTCTCCAGGATCGGGCAGTATTTCTGCTTCTCGGCAAGCGCTCGGTCTTCGGGAGTCAGTTTCTTCATCGCCGCCTGCAGTTTTGCATCTTCATTCTCGGGTGTCGTCGGACGCACTGTCGTCACGGATCCGCCGCCTGACTTGGAACCGCTGCTGCCGCCAAAGTAGATTGATCCAGCGGCGGGATTCAATCGCGTTTCGGCATCCACGAGAAATGAGCCGGAAGTGGCGATTCGGTCGCCCGCGTCCAATCCCTGAATAATAGGATAGAACGTCGCGTTGTCTGGCCCCGTCATTTTTGGCCCGAGCGTCACCAACACCCCTTCGTAGGTGCCGGGCAGTGCTTCCCGATAGATGATGGTTTCAGTACCGGTCTGGATCACGGCGCTTTCAGGAAGCGCCAAGACTCGACCTTCCTTAAGTCTGGCAATAGCCGCTTCGTCGGTTCCGGCGGCATTCCGCAGCGGAGGAACACGTTCTGGAGGAACCAACAAGGTGACGGTAGTTGTCATGCCTGGACGCAACTTGTGGCCTGGATTTGGCAGTTCAAATCGCACGGTCACTGTGCGGGATTGCTGATCGACATGCGGATAGATGAACGTCAAAGAACCGCGAAATTCTTCGCCGGGAAAAGCGCGTGTCGTCGCCGAGACTGGCAGT
>DASYEA010000493.1:0-2419 GCA_036499265.1 Schlesneria sp.
GCCGTCCTTCTCTCGAAGTCGATCCCCGTCGATCTTCAGGTATTCCCACTCGCGCCACCCAGCCACCACATCTTCGGCAAACTTTAACCCGAGTGGGGCATTCCACAGCAGGTCGGTGTAGAAAGCGAATTTCTCACCATCCCACGTATACAGGTAGGGACACGATCCGATCAGGATCTGTTCTTCATAGATCCGTTGATTAGCAGCCGGAGCGATCAGATTATTCGGCAGTCCATTGGTCCACAGAGTGCGCATCACCTGCGCTTGCTTGTCGGCTCCCAATCCAAAGTGCGTCAGTCCGCGACGGACCACTTGTGCCTGATAGCGGTCCCCGGCTCGGACTTCGATCATCGAACCAATCCCGTGGTTGTTGACTCGCTTGCTGTAGTTCTGTTCGTTCGGTTTCAATTGCTCGGCCACCAGACTGACATCCAGCCAGCCATTGGCATTACCGCCGTTATTCACGAACCAGCTCGTGGTCCCTGCCCCGCACCACAGCAGGTCCTCATCACCATCTCGATCGATGTCGCCAATCGCCGCGGCTGTGATATCCTTGTTCGCGGCGTCCGGAAGCGGATGCGATTGAAACTGCCCGTTCGGCAGGCCTCGCCACAGCTTGAGTTTCGAATTCGCCAGGGCCAACAGATCGCGAATGCCGTCGTTATCGAAATCCAAAGACTGCAGACCCGTCGCTGCAGCCGTGTCGACGGTTACTGCCGTCTTAGCGGTAACGACACCAGCCGCAGTAGTCTCCGTCCAGATCGCTTGAACTCCGTTGGGTCCGCTCGCGATGACGCTCCACGACGGTCGGCGACCCAATTGCTCGATCAGCAGCGATGTCGCTCCCTTGATACTCGCAAATTCACCCTCCAATGCCCGCCAACGAAATCGCCCATGATGCATGTTCTCCAACAATCCCACGCCAGCACTCGTGGCAACCAGCACATCAATGTCACTGTCACGATCCCAATCGACAGCCGCGGCTGACGTGAGCTCCAACGCCTCCGCAGGTAACCGCGATCGCGATGTGATGTCATCGAAAGTCCAGTTCCCTTTATTTGACCAGAACTGCACGCCATGAGCCGACATCGTCAGAAAGTCGAGATCCCCATCCAGATCGAGGTCGGCGGGAACCACGCTGCGAATGTCACGCAGAGCGGCCAATGCATCGCCTGCTGGCTTCACGACGAACGCGCGGGTTCCATCTTCTGAAGCCTGATTTTCGAAAAGCTTGACCCCGGCCGTGCCGTAAGCAGTCAGATCGAGGTCGGCGATGGCGTTCTTTTTCAGGTCCAGATTCAGCTTGCGATTAATATCATCATCCAGATCAACGGCCAGCACACCGCCAAATCCCTCGCCGACACCCTGCGTAGCAACAGTGGCAACATCCGGCGTTTTCGCCGCCAGCGGCATCACGATCACAAGTTGATCTCCGGCCAAGCCCACCCCGTCGATCTGGCCATCAAAATCGAGGTCTTCGGCGATGAAGTGCGAAGTCCCTTCCGGAATGCCCAAGCCCTGATTTCCCGCACCAAACGTGACCGGAATCGAATCGCTGGTTGCTTCAGGCAGGTCCGCACGATCGTAGAAGGCCGAGCCATAGTCGAACAGCACATACTCCAGCGAGTTCTTGTGAACATAGCGTTCGTCACGAGAGGACTCTGCCACGATCACATTACGGATCGTCATCGCGGCACTGTTGGCAGCAGGCCATTGCGCGGCGTCAATCGCCTTCGACAACCGATCCAGCAAGTCACTGATATTGACGCGCGTATTCGTCTTGATGACATCCGCAAACGGGGCCAACGTCGCCCGGGCCTGCGTCACCGTCTCGCTCAACTGCGGTTCCTTAAGCTGAGTCTGCAGCAACAGCCAATCCTTCAACACGAACAAGTTGTCGGGCTCTAACTCATGAGCCTTCCGCAGAGCCTCGATCGTCTCTTTAGCGGGAGGCTCTCCTGGCGACAACGGGTTCAGCAGGAACAAGTCGTACCAAACAGGGGCAGATTGAGGCGCCAACTCGATCGCACGCCGCAGCTCCGTCGCGGCTCGATCCGTGTTGTTCTCTTTCATCGCCATCCGTGCCGCCAGTACGTGCGGGACGTAAGACTTGGCCTCCACTTCGAACAGCTTCGTGACAGCGTCATTCGCAATCTTGATGGCAGCGGTTCGTTGGTCAGCTCCGCGACTTGGATCCAACTTGTCGATGATCAATTCACGACAGATGACCAAGTTTCTCAGCCCGAACGGATCGTCCGGAACCTGCCGAATGATGTCCAACAGCAGCGGCTCTGCCTGATCGAACTCAATGTTCTCCAAATGCCCGATCGCGCGATCCCGCAACGCGAGCAATTTCACCGAGTCCTCGCGCGTCAGCTTCTGCGGGTTTGTGGGAACCGGTGCCGTGATAACAGGTGTC
>DASYEA010000494.1:0-1577 GCA_036499265.1 Schlesneria sp.
ATTGACTGGTCCCACCCGCTGCGGCCACCACATCCTTCAAGCTTGCGTGCCCGCCAACGAAATAATCGCCCGCGCCGCGAACCGAACCGGAAATCGTCACCTGGTTGTCGACGAGGAAATCGACAAGCACGAGCGGGTCCACGTCGAGCTGACGCGCGAGATCGCCGAACGTCAGAACCTCTTGGTTCGTTGCAATGCCACCTTGCGGCACCGATTGCTTTTGCAGATTTGGCGGAAGGTTCGCATTGCTCTGGTAGTTATAGTCGGAACTGGAGGGTGCTGCGTTCAGACCTGGTTGCATTTGCGACAGAAGCGATTGCTGCGCGGTGTTCTGGTTGGCCTGGAACTGAAGTGCGCCTTGAGTGCCCATAGACGAGAGTGCCAGCTGACGTTGCTGATCGGCATTGGTCTGCTGTTGCTGGCTCTGCAAAATCGCTTGAGGGCTACCGGCTGGTCCCGGCGTCTGCGCCTCCGGCGCAAGCAGCAAAGGATTGGGAACTAGTACGCCGCCGTCGCCAAGGACCATCGTCGACAGTTCAGCGATATTTCTGCGATCATTGATAACGCCGTTTCTTGTGTTCAGCGTGGCTTGGTCGGTTGTCGGCCCCTGCTGTTGCTGATCCGTAGTTTTGTTGGCCGCATTGGGAACGCCCGCTGCCGCCGCGGCTGCGCTCGCCGCGGAAGAGACTTGCGGCTGCGGAGAGCCAAGACTCTGCGAAACGGATTCAGGCGTGAGCATCGCTGCTTCGGACTGCGAGCGGCGATTTTTGAAGGCGCTCACCACGGCCTGCAAAAGCCTCGACTCGTTCACGGTGAAAACGCGCACGACGTCGTGATTGAAGACTTCCATGTTTTCCGATCCGTTTAGAACCGCAATGGGCGTAAACGGAATCAAAGTGCGTATCTGGCTTTGAGGATCGCGTCGCGAAATGGCGCCGAAAAGGGTGTACGGCGCGGTACCGAGCGCGCCCGGAGCCTTCAGCACGTCGGCGAGCGTGGTCGATTTACCCACCGAATAAATACCAGCGAGCGGCGTTGCCCCTGAAAGGGTCGCCCGGTTCTCAATCTGGTCTGCCGCGGGCTGAACGATAAGGACGTCACTGTCGTGGACCGTGGCCCCCTCCGTCACCGGAGACATGGCGTTGTTGCCTGCTCCATCGACGTGGATCAACGCGAGACGATAACGGCCCCGCACTTCCAGCCCACCTGCCAATTCTATGGCGCGACGCACGGTCAACGCCGTCTCGAACCTGGAAAGCTCGTAAATGCCAGGCCTGCGCACCCATCCTGAGATGGCCACTGTCTTTCCTAGAGCCGGAATGACGATTCGGTCGCCATCCGATAACGGAAAATTCGCGCCATGCCCTCCCTGAAGCAGAATGGAATAAAGATCGACGATCGTCGTTTGACCGGCATGGATGAGCTTGATGCTGCGCAGGCTTCCGGTCTTCTTCACGCCGCCTGAAAGTAAGATGGCGTCAAGCGGCGTCGACAGTCCGGTTACGACGCGCACGCCAGGATTGTTCACTTCGCCGCTCACCACGACACTGACCTGCCGCAATTGCCCGACGGAAACG
>DASYEA010000495.1:0-3371 GCA_036499265.1 Schlesneria sp.
CGTTCCCAAAACACGATCATACGCGATTAGTCCGGCAAACATGGTGGACGGTACAATCGAATCCAGCAGTCCGCGCCAGCGGTCTTGGGAAGCGCGAAAGATGCTTTCGCAGCTAGCTAGATCATTTTAACGTCGACGGCAGCAGAAGGGTTTTGAATTTGGTAAAGACCCAACTGCTGCAAAGGGTAATTCGGTGATACGCGTCCTACTCTTAGCGATATGCACGGCCAGCGTATTCGTGGCGCTAGCCTCGTGGATTTATCTAGTTTTGTCATTCGCGCTTTGGATGCTCGTGTTCGGCGACACTTCATCGACATTCGGGTATTATGCTCTGGCCATTGCTGTACCGCTTTCGCTGACGCTCTCAGCCGTCTTTTTGGGAGTCGCCATTCGTCGGCCGTTAAGTCGGACGAGTCTCATTGGTGCGATAGTAATTTCGGCGGTTTTAGAAGTGCTTTTCGTAATTTCTATAAGCAGTTGATGTAAACAGCCGAGCAATCGAGTTCCCCTGTATGCCGGCGGCAATCATCCGCGCTTGCGCGCCGCTTCTCGCGCGAGTGCACCGGTAATGAGACTTTCTCGGATTTGAAACGACGTGCCTTACAAGGAGGTCAATGCCGACCTGAGGTCGAGCATTCCTTGTTCGGCAGCCAGTTCGACGACGGTGATCGTGCCCAGCGTCCACAAGCCTTGTGCCTTGGCGACGCGCCGTCCCTTCTTTTCATCAATCAACACAGCGGACGCCCGAAGTTCGATCGCCAGCGCAATTGCCTCTGCTTCGCCGGGATCCAGTCCGAGGGCAAACGGCATGCGGACGGTAGAAGGTGAGCTAACCTGCAACCAGTCGGGCGCTGATGTTGCCCAGTGCTTGACCGCGTCCGGAGATCGGGGATGCAATAGCTCGCGCATCACCTGTGGTGGCGCATGCACTTTATTGAACAGCTTTGGCAAGACGCCAATTGCATCAATCAGGACAAGATAGTTCAACGGCGAGGTATCGGAGACGACGATCATCGACCCAATAGCAGCCTGGCTTGCCGAAGATCTTCTTCCAGCTCTTCGTTGGTGGGTTGATCTTCCGTAACATGGTGCCTCTTGAGGAGGCCATCCGTCTCAAAGCGGCTCAAGCCAAGCAACTGGGAAAGCTCATAGTGAGACAGCTTTTCCGCCCTATATAGCTCGACCAGCACCGCCTCTTTGGCCGCGGCGTCGAGATTCGGCGTCTCCGCGCGAAGCCTTTCTTCGACCTCCGCGGGCAGTTCGAATGTGATTGCCATAATCGACCTCTCCCTCAAGTTTACCACACAGCAGCCGCAGAGTCATTGCGAGGACTCCGTCTGAGGAATGTCGAAGAGGGAAGGTCGCGGGTGCCCCGGCCGCCCGAGTTGCGACCCTAGCCGTCGACCGGCAATGTTCGACCGCGCGCTCATTTTCTCGATCTCCTAAAATTCTTGCCACAGACTCAATTTTCTTGTGGAAATTGGGCCACCACTTCTGTTAGGGTCGAGTGCGTGCAAGAGAACAAAGTAGGTACGCGACATGCGAAACGGACACTTAATCCCTTGATTCCACAATCCACCGACTTTTGGCGTTCTATGGCGCAAACCCGCCGAAATTCGCTGATTCCGACTCACGCACGTTGTGGCGTTCTATGGGCCGGCGATTGGGTTCGTCATTCAAACTTTGTGTTTCCAAATTCCAGCCCCATCCTGTCGATCCTGACTGATCTCGCCACGGCGAGTCGCCTTCGGAGACCTGTCATCCTGTCAAAAAAACAAAGGGCAGATTGCAGAGAGCCACCCCCAAACAATCGGTCCCCTTCGAAGAAATCAGTCCTCTTCACCAACTAATCTTTGTCCTAAACACTGCAATCTTCCCATTTCTTTCGTAATACGGCTCCCCGAATCGCTGAATAATTCACAGGAAAGACAGCCCCAAACGATTTCGTTCATTGCCAAGGTCGTATTCATGATTCACTTTTTTGTGCGAATCGATTTGGTGCGCGTCCTGACCGCTTGCGCAGTTGTCACGGCGTCCGGCGCGGCCCGCGCCAACGAGCCGCAGGTTGCACCTGCCAAGATTCGCATCGTCCTGGCCGGCGATTCGACAGTCGCGGACGGAAACGGTTGGGGCCCTGGGTTCAAGAAGTGCCTCCGCGACGACATCGAATGCATCAACCTGGCCCGTAACGGCCGCAGCTCGAAGTCGTTCATCAACGAAGGGCTCTGGCAAAAGTGCCTCGACGCCAAGCCGGACTACGTCCTGATCCAATTCGGCCACAACGATCAGCCAGGCAAAGGCGCCGATCGCGAGACCGATCTGCCGACGTATCGCGGGTTCATGACGCAATACGTGGATGATGCCCGGGCGGCCGGGATCAAGCCGGTGCTGGTGACTTCGCTCAGCCGGCGGCAATGGGGCGAGGATGGCAAGATCCACTCGACGCTCCAGCCCTATGTGGACGTGGTGAAGGAGATTGCTGCGGAGAAGAAGGTGCCGCTCGTCGATCTTCATGCTCGCTCGATCGAGCTCTACGAAAAGATGGGCAAGGAAGGTTGCTGGGCGATGTCGCCACCCAAGGGCAATGAATTTGACAACACCCATCTGAACGCCAACGGCAGCGCGATCATCGGTCCGATCGTGTTCGCCGCACTTGTCGAAGCGGTGCCCGAGCTGGCCACGCCGCCGAAGACCGAGGATTCGACCGGTCCATTTAAGCCAACCTGGGAGTCGCTCGCTGCCGGCTACAAATGCCCCGACTGGTTCCGCGACGCAAAATTCGGCATCTGGGCCCATTGGACGGCCCAGTGCGTGCCCGAAGAGGGTGACTGGTACGCCCGATTCATGTACGTTGAGGACGAGCCGGACTACAAGTACCACGTCGAGCACTACGGCCACCCGACCGAGTTCGGCTTCAAAGACATCGACAATCTCTGGCACGCCGAGAACTGGGAACCGGAGAAGCTCATGGAGCTGTACAAGGCGGCCGGGGCCAAGTACTTCGTCGCCCTCGCGAATCATCACGACAACTTTGACTGCTTCGATTCAAAGTACCACGAGTGGAACTCAGTCCGCGTCGGGCCGCATAAGGACATCGTCGGCACGTGGGAGAAGGTGGCCCGGGCGGCTGGCCTGCGGTTCGGCGTCTCGAATCATTCGGCCCACGCCTGGCACTGGTTCCAGGTCGCCTATGGTTACGATCCCGAGGGAGCTTTGGCGGGAAAACGCTACGACGGCTTCCTGACCAAAGCCGACGGCAACGGGAAATGGTGGGAGGGCCTCGATCCCCAAGAGCTGTACACCGGCCCGAACATCGTCATGCCGGACGGCATCACGACGGCCAAGGACGCCAAAGCTTGGCATGAAAAGCA
>DASYEA010000496.1:0-3688 GCA_036499265.1 Schlesneria sp.
GTTCAGGAACACTTCTTCGCCACGTTTTTCGCTGAGCGTGCGGATCTTCAACACGCCTCGATCAATCGAATTCAGCGAGATGTTCAGGCGGTCAAGAAACTCTTGTTTTTTCCAATGCTCGCGAGCCCGGACTCGCCCGAAGTACCAGCCGACGATCATCAACAAGAAGCCGACCAGCACCTTGACGAAGTGCTCATGCAACGTGTCGACGACGTGAACCCAAATCTGATCCAAACTCACAACTTGCTCCAAACTGTTTGAAAATATCCCCCACAGTTCATCGTGAATGATGGGGTGCCACGGTTTTGGAGTCCTCGACAAGGCCGTGTCTTCTGAGACCGCACGTCGATTTCGATGACTCCAGAACGACGAACTGGCAATTTCTTCAGATGGTAACGGCAGGAAACTGGCCGTGGATCAATCGTGGTTCAAAGAATAGTCAAAGCGGACAAAGACACGGCCTTGTCGAGGGCTCCAAAATCATGGCACCCAAAACCAATGAAGGCACTGTCGAGCACACTACAGCGACTTCAGATACTCGATCACTGCATCGCGTTCTTCGTCCGTCAGCGACTCGCCGACGAGGTCTTCCGGGCGGTGATACTTCGTGAGGACCGCTTCCAAGCTGCGGGCTTTACCGGTGTGGAGATAGCGGCGTCTGGAGGCGACGCCGCGTAAAGCGGGCGGGTTGTATTTGTTGTCGCGATCTTTGCGGTCTTCAACCTTGCCGTCAAAGGCGTCGCCTGAAGTGAATTGCGAACCACTGTGACAAGAGGCGCAGCCCGCCTTGCCAGAGAACAAAGTGCGTCCCAATTCCTGTTTTCGGGTCAATACAGCGTCCGTCGAAGTTGCTCGCGGGTTGACGGGATGTGCCAACGTCTTCAGGTACGCGACCATCGCCGTTGCGTCTTCATCGGTGATCGGAAGTTTGGTGGCCATGCTCTCGGTCAACGATCGCTTCATCGCGTCGTGCAGGTCAGTTTGCCAACCGTGCCACGTCCAGGGACCGGTCTCGGCAACGCCGCGCAACGATGGGGTCAGCTTGGGAGTTCCGAAGCTGCGGTCGTTGCGAGTGTCGAATACCTGGCCGGCGGTGTGTCCTTCGGTGTGGCAGGTGTGACAACTGAACCAGGAGTGCATCGAGCGATCGGCATCGTAGAAGACGATTTCGCCTTGTCGCGCGAGATCGGGTTCAGCGGGGCCGCCCAGTGAGATCGTCTTGGTGACGTCTCCCGTATTGAGATCGACGATCTGGAGGCAATTCAACAGGTAGTTGGCAACGACCAGAGTGTTGTCATCCAGTAACGTTATTCCCATCGGACGTCCGCCAACTTTGAGGCGGCGGAATTTGGCAGGATCTTTCTGCATGGCGGCCGGCAGGAAGTCGCCAGGATCGCCAGTGGGCCAGGGGATCGATGAGAAGTCGATCACCAGCAGTTCGTGAGTGCCGCCGCAGGAGACGATTAGCCGTGATTCATCGGATGTGAAGAGGGCTGCGTAAGCATCGCCGACCGCCTTACCGCGGATATCCAGCCCCAGTTGCTTCTGACTGCTTGGTTCGCCGTCTGGCAGCGGCAGCTTAGAAATGCGGTTATCGATGACCCAGCCGATATCGATCATTTGGGGCGTGACCGCGAACTCACGATTCACCGCATGCGGGACGACCAGCAGTTTTGAATCTTTCGAGATCACCGGCACGCCAGGATTGAACGCGCCATCGAACAGTCGGCGTTCGCTGATCAATTGTTTGGATTCCAGATCATGAACGTAGATCGTCGCGGGAACTGCGGTGCTCGTCACCAACATGCGGCAATCCGGCGAGATTCGCACCGTTTTCGGAATTCCGGCCGTAGGCAACTTTGCCACGACGGATGAGGATGCCAGATCCACCTGAGCGACGGCGTCATCTCCACCCAAGGCCACGTAGACAGATTTGCGATCGTTTGAAATCGCCAGACCTCGTGGTTCGTCCCCGACAGGGATTGTGCGTGCCAAATCCAGGCGGTCTTTGTCTCGCGAGACGACTGCGATTGCGTCATCGTGAAGCAAGCTGACGATGGCGGTCGATTCATTGACCCAGACGATGTCGGCTGGGCCGTTGCCGACTATCAACTCTTGCAGCACTTTCCCGGAGGCCACATCAACCAAGCTGATGGACCGACCGGTATGGTTCGCCGTCAGGCAAACAGTTCCCTGCAGAGCAGACAGTGCGAGGGGGCTGCGATTGAGTTCTTCCGCGCGGCTGATTACCGATACCGACAACATGGCGACCAACGAGAGAATCTTGACCGAGTCCATTGTGCAATTTCTCCAGGATCGTGGCAGATAAACGCCGCTGGTTCAGTATCCCACAGCCGCTCCATCTTTCCTAGGGTCGGTGGCTCCGTGGAGCGTCCCGTGTTCATGATCGATTAAGATTCCCTGATAGCCACCGTAAGATCCGGTGGCCTTTCCTAGCTTGTGTCCCAACGCTTCCAACTTGCTCAGAGATTCGGGCGGGAATCCACTTTCGAGAAAAACGGTACCACCGTGTGGCTCTTCGGGAATGCCCGTCGGTGTCTCGGATCCACCATGCCGGATGCGGCTCGCATCACCGGCCATTTGGGGATTCATGCCGAAGTCGATCATGTTGACGAGGACTTCCACATGTCCTTGAGGCTGCATGTCGCCTCCCATGACCCCGAAGCAAAACCACGGCTGCCCATCTTTGGTGACCATGGCGGGGATGATTGTGTGAAACGGCCGCTTATGCGGTTCCAATCGATTCAGATGCGAGTCGTCCAACGCAAACAAGCTGCCCCGATTCTGGAGTGCGAAGCCGACGTGACCGGGGACGACTTGTGAACCAAAGCCGAAGTAAAGGCTTTGGATCATCGAGCAACAATTGCGATCCTTGTCGACAACGGTGAGATAGACTGTGTCGCCGTGCTCCAACTTCGGATCGCCGGCCTGGATGTTTACGGCTGCTTTGCCGAGGTTGATTTTAGAGCGTTGCCGATCGGCGTAAGTCTTCGAGATCAATCGAGCGGTCGGAAGCTTCTCGAATGCCGGATCGGCATAGAACTTCGCTCGATCGGCGAAGGCCAGCTTCTTGGCTTCGACGAACAGATGCACATACTCAGGGCTTTTGGGGCCAAGCGACTTCAGGTCGAACGGTTCGAGCAGATTCAGCATTTGCAGCGCGGCGATCCCCTGTCCGCTGGGTGGCAGTTCCCAGACGGTGTGACCGCGGTAGGTTGTTGAAACCGGATCGATCCAATCGCTGGTGTGTTCTTCGAAATCGCGCAGGCTGAAGTAGCCGCCGTTGGTTTCACTGAAGGCGACGATTTCTTTAGCGATGCGTCCTTTGTAGAAGGCGTCTCGACCACCCGCCGCAATTTCACGATATGCGACAGCCAATTCGGGGAGAGCAAACATCTCGCCCTGTTCCGGAGCTCGCCCCTCTTTCAAGTAGATTCGAGTTGAATCAGGCCAAGCCGAGAGATTCTTGACGGAGGCCTTCCAACCGCCGGCGATGATCTCGCTGACGGGGTATCCCAATTCCGCCGTGTCGATCGCAGGCCGCAACAAGTCCGCCAATGGCTTGGTGCCGAATCGTGCTCGTAGGGTCTCCCAACCGTCCACGCACCCAGGTACCGACCAGGAGAGCGGTCCCAACTCGGGAATTTCCTTCATCCGTTTTTCACGA
>DASYEA010000497.1:0-3081 GCA_036499265.1 Schlesneria sp.
CATCGGGGATCAGGTGACGAGCAAAGACACGGCCTTGTCGAAGACTCCAAAACCGTGGCACCCGACCGCGACGAAAACGATTAGTAGGGTGTCGTGGAGTCTTCGGAACGCACCACCTCTGTAACATCAGAAGATGGCGTATTCCGAAAACTCCACACGTCCTACCCTGCCCCGTGAAGACTCTTGGCGAGATTGGCTACGGAAGATCGAAGGTTAATGCTGGAACAGGAATTCCTTCGAATTCAAGATTGCCCAACCGACGTCTTCTAGAGCCTGTCGGCGGTCTTGCTGATTGCCAATGTGCTGCTTGCTGGCGGTCATTTCCTCGGCGGACGGGACGCGTGCCAGTGCGGCCAGGTACATCGCGGTAATGACTTCGTCGTCGGTTTTGTTCTCTTTCATCATCGTGGCAATGCGACCGTTGTCGGCTCGCAGCTTGTTGTGAACGACGGGGCCGTTGATCATCTGTAGCGCTTGAGACAGATTCGATTCGCTGGACCGCTCGCACTGGCAGGCCATTTCGCGTTGTGGCTGACCAAACACTTTGAGGAAGTAGTGATCAGTCGGGGGATCGGCCAGTTCGCAGGCCCGAGTTCCCAGCGGCATACCAGGATATTGTTCCGGAACATTCGTTACGGCGCAGATGCCGTCCAACAACTGTTCCGCGGACAACAAGCGAGTATTGGCGTGCGAACAGTAGATCTCGTCATCTTTGTTGAATTGATTCTTGCGGGAACTGAGCTGGTAGGTCCGACTGTTGCAAATCGTGCGAATCGCCCACTTCTGGCTGAAGCTGTTGGCGGCGAATTGCTTGGACAATTCGTCCAGCAAGCGTGCGTTGGAAGGAGGATTCGAATCGCGGAAGTCATCGACCGGTTCGACAATGCCGCGGCCCATCAGGTGGCCCCAGATGCGGTTCACGACACTCTTCGAGAAGAATGGATTCTCGGGAGACGTCAGCCACTGGGCGAATACGACTCGGCGATCCTGATCGGCTGGCACATCGACATCTCCCGTCAGCAGTAGGTGAACCTTCATCTGCTTGTTGGTACGAGGTTGAGTCACTTCGCCGCCCGCCTGCGTGAAGATCACTTCTTCTTCGGCATCGACCGAGTTCTTGCGGCCTACGCGAGCAAACGCTGCGGCAATGCCGTAGTAGTTATCTTGCGTCCAGCGTTCGAACGGATGGTTGTGACATTTCGCACATTGGATACGCACGCCCAGGAACAACTGGGCCGTCGTTTCGGTAGCATCTTGCGGATCGCGACTGGCTCGCCAGAAGTTAGCGGGTGGGTTTTCGAAGACGCTGCCGTTAGCCGTCAGCAGTTCACGAGCGAACTGGTCGAGTGGCTTGTCGGAGCGAATCGATTCGTAGATCCACTCGCGGAATTTGTGCACACCTGCCGTCTTCAGTTTCTTGCTGTTCGAACGCAGCACATCGGCCCATTTCAAGGCCCAGAACGAGGCAAATTCGTTGCTGTCGAGCAAGCGATCAACAACGGTCACTCGCTTCGCAGGACTTTGATCCACCAAGAATGCCGTAGCCTCTTCGGAAGTGGGAAGGCGACCGGTCAGATCCAATGTCACACGGCGCAGGAATTCGTCGTCCGCACAAATCTCGGATGGCAGGATCTGCAACTGCTTCAGTTTTTCGAAGATCGCATTGTCGACGAAGTTTTGCTCAGCAGGATTGTTCCAGGCAAAGCCGGGGACATCTTCGAGGAAGGTCAGATAGGTCGTCGACATCTTGTCGAGGTATCGGCCCAGGATGGCTGCTTCACCGCGGCCGTTCTTCGTGACCAATCCCTGCGCGTTGACACCGCCCACGGATTCATTGGACGAAGTAAAGTCGGTGAGCGCTGTCACGTCACGAATCGAGCCGTCGCTGAAATGGCCCAACACCATGATCTGCTGGCGAGCGGCGGGTTGGCGAAGGACTCGCTTGGACGGAACTGTTTCGATTTTCACCAGATCCGGTTCGGCCTGAGAATCCAACTGCATCCCCTCGGCGATCCATTGTTCGAGAACAACGTGAGCGGGATCACCCTTCTTCAATCGCTTGCCGCCGCCGTGAGCCACTTCCATCAGTGGCTTTCGAAGCAACAGGCTGGCCGAGGGTTCGAGGATGTTCGTTCGGCGTCCGAAGAATTCACTGCGAACGGTCATGATGTCCAAGGCGGAATCGTAAGCCCGCAGCGAAAGACGAAACCCACCCTTCCCGGACGGCGAACCGTGGCAGGCACCCATGTTGCAGCCGGCCTTCGTCAGTGCCATCTGCGTTTCGGTTTTGAAGCTGACCGGTGCGGCGGCCTCCATGCTCTTGACGACAACGGGAACTGTCGCGGTCTGCCCACCAACCGTCACGGTGACGATGGCTTCTCCGTTGCCGACGGGATGCACAATCGAGCCGTCGATGATGGCGACGGCAGGGTTCGATGTCGCAAAAGTGGCGGCAATGGTGAGATCGCGAAGATCATCTCCATATTTTCCGGTCACTAGAATCTGCTGCCGCGAACGTTTTCCGAGCAGATCAAACTTGGCTGGCTCCAGAACAAGGCTAGTTGGCTGCCCGACATCAATGGTCGGGGCATCGGCCGCTTGGATCGCGACTGAACAGTTGGCAATTGCGATCACCAGCAGGCATCGCCAAAGCATCGTCGTTCGCATCTTTCGAATCTCCGCCTTGAAGGAACGGCTTATTGTCGAAAATCTAGTGCGTTTCGCACCTTACGTATCGCGTCGCGGCATGGGTAGACGAGGTGGTCTTCTGTCCGCGGGATACCACACTTACGTGCGATGTGCGCTAATTTACTAGAATCGACTCGAAACATCAAAAAACAAACATAAGATAAAACTTCGGCTCACTCGACTGTCAGAGTCGCTGCAGCTGAAGTCGCTTCTACTTTTGCATTCCCAGCCATTGCATCCGCTTTCGCCGTCAGATTAGTTACATTTGCAGCCGCCGCTTCCGCTGTCGCGACAAGCTTAATATCGACACTCGCCTGATCCGCCGGGATCATGGCTGCGGCCGCCGTCACACCCCCCGGCAGGTTTTGGAGTGTGACGTTCACCGGTCCCGTA
>DASYEA010000498.1:0-3826 GCA_036499265.1 Schlesneria sp.
CGAACATACGGTAAAACCACTGATCTGACATTCCAGAACTCCTTCAGGGACTCGCCATCTGCCAAGCCGCCACGCCACTGCTTCGGCAGCGCGAAACGAAAATCAAATTTGCTTGACGGATGGGATAGCGAGAGCGAGGGTCTACGGACCGCGACCGCTCTAGTGCGGATGGCGCAGATTTTCCGAAATCGCTCCGCAGGGGCAAGTACTGCCCGGCCATACTCACACCAATTTCACAACCTAAACACAAATCTCACATTTCGTGAGATTCGAGGTGGTGGCGGAGTGGCCAAAACGAGAGTTTGAGCTCGAACCATCGGCAAAAAATGCTGCGTCGCGACATCTCGAAGCATGCCGCGACGCTCGCAATCACTCAGCGACGAAGTACCGCTTCAAATCAACAATCAGTCGATTCGCTTGCTTCTGGAATTCTGCCGAGTTTCGCACTCGGCGATGCGGGCGGATCGTCACCCCAAACTGGATGCGAGGCACCCCTCGCTTCGCGATGGCGTCCGCCAGCCCGTCCATCGCCAGATCGAGTTCCATCGCGTATTCGCGATTGAAAGGATTCATCGAAGCTATCAAACCAGTGTCTCCGATCAACATCACGACGCGCTCAGTCGTGACGGTCTTCAGCTTCGCCTTGTGATCATTCACGAATCCGCCAAGCTTGTAGGAAATCATGTCCGAAGCGACGATCGCCGTGAACCGTGTTTCACACAAGAATGGATTCGCCGAGGGAATCGGCTTACTCACGGGCTTGTCCGCATTCAACAGATCGACCGTCGTGAATGAACAGGTGCGATCACGTCCTTCTTCCTTCGCTTTGTACAGCGCCTTGTCGGCTCGACGAAGCAGGCTGTCGACGGTATCGCCCGCCTCAGCCTGAGCCACCCCAAATGACGCTGTCACTCGCAGCCGATCGATGCCGCCAATCTTGGACTTCCGCAACGTCGTGCGCAATCGCTCCGCACGGCGGAACCCCTCTTCCAGATTCGTATCCGGACAAAGCACCACGAATTCTTCGCCGCCGTATCGACCAACAAGCTCGCCCGAATAGGTCTCTTGCGTCAGCAGACGAGCAAAGTCAATCAGCACTTGATCACCGACGCCATGACCGAACGTATCGTTCACGCGTTTGAAGTGATCCGCATCGGCGAAGATGACACTGAACTTCTCACGACTTTTGTCGTTGAACTCAGTCACCATCGCATTCATTTGATTCTCAAGCTCGCGACGATTCGCCACGTTCGTCAGGGCGTCTCGAGTCGCAGCCAGCTTAAGATCGCGGAAGCTACGCGATTGTCGGCCGCTGTCATCCGTCAAGTTGCGATAAAACTCAGCGACCCCCTGCAACTTCCCGTGTTCGTCGAACAATGGAACAGCCTGGAGTTCGATCTGTACCGACTGCCCGTTCGCATTGCGAGCCAGCATCGACATCAACGATGTCTTCCCGGTCGCGATGGCACGCAACATTGGCATCTCGGCCGTCGGCATCGGGCTTTCATTCAGATGGCGGTAACCAAGGGCATCGCCCGACCATCGTTGACCAAGCATGTGTTCGGCCGATCGGCCCAGCAGTCGTTCCGCACGGCGATTCCAGATCAGAATACGACCGTCTGTGTCCACTAGATGGAAGCCATCGTAAAGTCGCTCGACCGTGTGCAGATACGAAAAAATCAGCCCAATTGAATCGGCTTCAGACACCTCGATCGGACCATTCGAGGTCGGAACCAGATCGTCGTCGGCAGCAGCAGCCAGCGGTGGACCGTCCTGTTGAACCCAGCGAGCCAGAGCGCTGACGACATTGGCATCGAATTGCGTCCCCGATCCCTCTGTCAAAACCTCCATGATCTCTTGATGCGATTTGGCTCGGCGATGCGGTTGCTCCGTCGCGAGCGAATCATAGGCATCCGCCACAGCCAGGATGCGAGCCCCCATGTTTAGTTCGTTACCCAACGTCTGGTCCTGCGACTCCAGATCTGGACAATACGACTGCTGCGATTGGCTAATCACATCCTGAACCTGCCGGTCGACGCGACAGGCCTGCAGCAGGTCGAATCCGACATTGTTGTGCAGCGTAATCAGTTCCAGTTCATCGGGACTCAGACGAGCTGGCTTTTCGAGAACCGTGTCAGGAACGCCGATTTTTCCAATATCGTGCAGCAGCCCGGCCACTTCCAGAACTCGCAACTGTCGCCCGTCCCAGCCGAGATGATTGGCCAGACCAAACGCGACCAATGCCACCCGGCGACTGTGCCGCAGCGTCAGGTAGTGGCGATGGTGCAGAGTCCCCAGCAGCGACCGCAGCACACTCTTGCTGATCACGCCGGCGAATGTCGCATCGGCCGTTCCATCATTCAGTTCACTGGCAGCCGTCTGCGACAGCTTGAGCAACCCCAGCAAAGCGCGAGACGACTCTGACGAATGCATCCGCGGCACCCGAATCTCAGCATTGGATCGAGGTGGACTCGTCCGCCACGCAGGAGCTGGGGCGATCTCATTCGTCGGAAAATCCGCTACAACGCTCATATTGCACATCTCATCCGGTGAGGCGGGCCTGACAGACATGGGGACAATCTCTCGTCAGACGTTCGCACTGGTAATGGTTTGAACTTACGTCACATCCCCCGCAGGTCAAATCACCGTGGGTCCCCACAACGATCCGCCCAATTTGATGCGTTGAAATCAGGGATCTAGCCATCCCCTTATTGCGCGACCGTCATTCTCGCGCAGTCAGAAATCCAGAAAACCGTCCAGTTATGCGAGTAAATGCCACCTCGCTGATGCTTCTTCCGTAGTCCGTCAGAGACTTTGCATCAAAACCGCCACGATACCGAAGCGCCCGCCAATCGATTTTGTCGGCAAAGTTGACCCATTCACCCGCGCCCATCAGAATGCAGTTCTTTTACAATCAGACCCCACCACGAGCCGACAAGTCTCGGTAGAGTCTGGATCGCTGTTTGAACGCCCCGCTGGGGTTGCCCGATAAAAATCAGCCGATATGGTTGGCGGAAGGATGGACGATGAGTGGCTCGCTGAGTCTGGCCCTGCTGGAGGTTAACTATCTCGCGCCGTCATTCATCGTCGCCGATGCCTGCTCCAAAATGGCCAACATTCGAATCATGGGCATTGAAAGCACCGATGGTGCCGCGCAATGCCTGAAGCTGGTCGGTTCGGTTGCCGACGTGCGCGCTGCGGCCGAACATGGCATGGAACTGGCCCAGCGGATGGGAAGTTCGGCCATGTACTCCGTGATGGCCGCACCGCTCGACGTCACCGTCAAACTGGCCAACTCGAAACCCGTACTAAGTCCCCTGCTTGGTGTTTACGATTCGCGAATACCCAAAGAGAATGCCACGATCATGACCAATGCCCTCGGATTGCTGGAAACACAAGGTCTCGTCGCCGCTTTGCATGCCACCGACGACATGCTGAAATCATCTAATGTGACTTTGGCCGGCAAAGAAAAGATCGGTGCCGCCTATGTCACGATCATGATCCGCGGCGACGTGGCCGCCGTTCAAACCGCGATCGAAGTCGGTCGCCAGACCGTCGAACGCCTGGGTGGCAAGCTAATCCTGGCCGACGTGATCGCTCGCCCACACGCAGACCTGGCGGCCCTGCTGCCCAGCTGATTCGTCGTAGCATCAATGTAGAAGGCACACTCCTTGTGCCGTGTCTTAAGATAGGGGTAGGGACAACCCATTGATTTGGGTTGCCCCTCCCTCCGAACCGGACTGGCGGATCTCCCGCATCCGGCTCTCCGGTTGATGGTTTACCTTCGTGAGGATTGGCAGGACGCAACATGGGCTGTGGTCAGACT
>DASYEA010000499.1:0-1578 GCA_036499265.1 Schlesneria sp.
GCACTCGATTAACGCGCGCCAGTCGGTCGCCTGGGAATCGAGCAATTCATAGTCTTCGATCAGTTTGACCCACGCAGCCACCACACTGGGATCAGCACTCACGCCCGGCAACTGATTTGTGGAGGCGGCGAATTCGGCCAATCGACCTTTGAAGCGATCCAGGTTCTGACGAAACTCGGGTGCCGCAGGATTGGGAGCCAGCGAAGCCAAGTCCCAGGTTTGCGGATAGGAAATCGGAGCCATAGGTTCAAATTCCAGATGGTCGTCGGTTGCAATAGAAGTCGTCCAACACTCGCACTCAATCAGGACCGGATCATATCAACTCGAGGTGCTTCCTTGCATAGTGAGGACCAGCGAACGCTGGCCACCATGATTGCGGTGTTCGCAGAGATAGATTCCCTGCCATGTACCCAGACAGAGCCGACCATTCGTGATTGGAATCGTCACCGAGCTGCCGAGCATCGAGGCCTTCACGTGCGCAGGCATGTCGTCCGGACCTTCACAGGTATGGATATAAGGAAAGCTCTCCGGAGCGATGGCGTTGAACGATGACTCCAGGTCGGTTTGAACGTCGGGGTCAGCATTCTCATTGATCGTCAGCGACGCGGAAGTGTGGCGAATGAAGACATGCAGCAATCCGACTTGAATCGTCGCCAGTTCTGGAATTGCTTCCGCAACATGGCGCGTAATCAAATGAAAGCCTCGACGATACGCCGGAAGAGTTAACTGGTGCTGAAACCAATTCATGCTGAAGTCGTGTCCCTAGGTGAAACTACTGCTGTCCGCGCCAACGCAGCCAATGATCGGCAATGACAATTGCGACCATCGCCTCGGCCATTGGAATGAAGCGAGGCAACAGGCACGGATCGTGGCGGCCTTTGGTTCGAATCGTCGCCGCCTCACCCTGACGCGTCACTGTCGGCTGTTCTATGGGCAGACTGCTGGTCGGCTTCACGGCCGCTCGAAGGATGATCGGACGTCCCGTCGTGATTCCACCAAGCATGCCACCGTGCCGATTGGTGTCGGTGGTGATCCCGGCATGGCCATCGGTCGGATGCTCTGGATCGGGAATAAAGTGGTCATTGTGCTGGCTGCCGCGCATGTTGACGCAGCCGAAGCCAATTCCGTATTCCACACCTAGCACGGCCGGCAGACTAAAGAGGGCTTTGGCCAGATCCGCCTTAATTTTGTCGAAGACAGGTTCACCTAACCCCGCAGGAATGCTGGTCGCTACAATCTCGGCCGCGCCGCCGATCGAATCCCCCTCTTTGCGGATATTCTCGATCAGTTCCACCATCTTCGCGGCGGTCGCCGCATCAGGGCACCGTACGATATTCGGCTCGCCACTAGGCAGTTTTTCGACTTGCTCCAGCGTGACTGACTCAGGATCGGAGATGTTGGCTTTGATGTCACCCACCTGCGTGACATAACCTACCACACGACCGCCAAACGCTTGTTCGATCAGTTTCTTGGCGACGACACCGGCAGCGACACGCACGGTGGTCTCGCGAGCGCTTGATCGACCGCCGCCGCGATAGTCGCGAAAGCCGTACTTGGCGTCAAAGCTGTAGTCGGCAT
>DASYEA010000500.1:0-5641 GCA_036499265.1 Schlesneria sp.
ACGCGAAGAAGCGAATGAGTGGTCTGCAGTTGATTGTCTTGTTAGTTGCTTTCATGATACTAAAAGTGTTTTTTGGCGGACTGCGTGGGAGCCGCGCCAATTATATATGGCCGCTGTTCTGGGTGGTTGGCCTAATACATCTCAAGATTCGCCCAATTACGAGGCAGTCCATCGCCATCGGAATGGTGCTCTTTCTTGGATTCATGTACGCGTATGGATTCTACAAGTCATTCGGAGCCGACGCACTGAAGGCGTTCGACAGCTCTGCACGTGCCGACATGGTAGAGATTTCGCGACGCAGTTTCGACGCCGTCTTGTTAGGCGATCTTGGCCGCGCTGATGTTCAATCTCTCATGCTTTCGAGGCTCTGGGAGCCAGATGTGGGAAAGAGCTTCAAGCCAGGCTATGGTGCAACATATTTGGGCGCAATGTGCTTGCTGATACCCCGTTGGATAAATCCCAACAGGCCTCCCACCAAAGCGCATAAGGGGACAGAGCTACTCCTAGGTCGAGGCAGTAGCATGGAATTCGACCGCGAAGGAATAGATGTCATCAGTAACGCCTATGGCCTGAGTGGAGAAGCAATGCTGAATTTCGGGACATGGGGAATCTTGCCGGGTTTCGTCGTGCTGGCGTTTGTGATTGGTCGCATTAAGTTATGGAAGGATGGTCTCGCAATTGAAGATAGTAGAGTGTATTTCGCGCCATTTTTCGGAAGTCTCTGCTTTTATACGATTGTCTGGGATTCAGATGTGACATTGTTCTATTGCATTACAAATGGTGCTGTAATGATCGCTATCGTCTGTTTTTCCTCAACAATCGTCGAGCGGCGAGCGTTGAAAGGGCGGATAGAGACCTTGCGGTGCAGTGCGGTAAATCTCAACCAGTAAGCAATGGGAACGTCGCGTGAGAGTTTTAGTGTGTGTTGAGCATCGATTTGATCGCAGCCCGGATGGTGCCATTTGGACGCAGGTCGCGTACGACCACTCATTCTGGTTGCGCTATCTTGAGACATTCAACTCGGTTCAGGTTCTTGCCCGCATACGAGACGTGCCAAAGGCACCTGCGGATGGCGTGCGAGCGGATGGCGATCGCGTAAACTTTACGGCGGTACCTTATTATCTCGGCCCTTGGCAGTACCTTCAGCGTCTGCATCGCGTACAAACTGCGGTCAGGGCAGCAGTTGAACCGGGTGATGCGATCATCTTGCGGGTCGGATCGCAGTTGGCCAATTGCCTGTATCCAGCTCTTCGTAACGCGGGTCGACCGTTCGGCGTTGAGGTGGTCGGGGATCCGTGGGATGTATTTGCTCCCGGTACTATCAAGCATCCGTTGCGGCCGCTCTTGCGGTGGTATTTTTGGCGTGAATTGCGAAGGCAGTGCGCCAACGCCTGTGCCGCATCGTACGTTACGGAGTACGCGTTGCAAGCGAGATATCCTGTGAAGGATAGTGTGTTCTCGATTAGTGCTTCGTCAATTAATCTGCGTCAAGAAGCCCTGAGAAGGTCACGCAAATCACCTGGTGTATCCAATGTACGTCTTGCTATGGACGCTTACGGAGGAAACTCGCAATCGGCCAGTAAAGTCGGATGCTTGCGAATCGTGTTCGTCGGAAGTCTGGCCCAGCTTTATAAGGGACCAGATGTGCTCTTGAAGGCCTGTTCTGAATGCAGTGCGAATGGGCTTGGGCTGGTCTTGACCATTATCGGTGATGGACAATTTCGCCCTCAACTCGAACGCCAAGCGTCGAATCTGGGTATTGCAGATCGTGTTTTTTTTCGTGGGCAAATCTCAGCTGGTGCCCCCATCCGTCAGGAATTGGATTCTGCCGACCTGTTCGTGCTACCGTCTCGAACTGAGGGGCTTCCACGCGCTTTGATCGAAGCGATGGCGCGGAGTCTACCTTGCATTGCCTCCGATGTCGGTGGCATACCTGAGCTATTGCCTCCTTCGGATCTTGTTCCCGCTGGTGACGCACACGCGCTAGCGCGGAAGATCCAAGAGGTTGGTAGAGATGAGTTGCGGATGGAGGAGATGCGCCATCGCAATTTCGAACGAGCTCTGTGTTTTCGCGAAGAGGTGCTCCGACTGAGACGCCTCGAGTTTTTCCAGGCGGTGCGCCAGCAGACCGTAGACTGGTTATCCGTGCAGAGGGCCGCATGAAAATTCTGCAGATTGTCAAGACAAGTGATGGTGCCAATTGGGCGGTATTGCAAGTCACAGAGCTTGTACGCCTTGGTGTCGACGTCCATGTGGCTCTTCCCCAATCGGCGGGTCGTCAAATCGACGCTTGGCAACGTAGCGGAGCGACGATCCATATCTCGGCACTGGATCTGCCTGTCAAATCGCCTTGGCGTTACCCGCAAGCTTGTCGTGCGGCACGAGAACTTGTGTCTCGCGTCAAACCAGATCTAATTCACAGTCATTTTGTAGGTACCACGCTTCTACTACGCCGGGCGCTTGGCAAATCGCATCCTATTCCAAGGATTTTTCAAGTGCCGGGGCCGTTGCATCTTGAGCACTGGCTCTATCGCCAAGCGGAACTTGCCACAGCAAGTCCGAGCGATCATTGGATTGCTTCGAGTCGGTACATCCACTCATTATACGAGAAAAGTGGCATTGATCCTCAAAGGCTGTTTGTCAGCTACTACGGCACAAAATGTGATTCTTTTGAATCGTTTCGAACCGGGTTTCTCCGTCAGCACTTGGGAATACAGAAAGATGCACTGATCGTTGGGAACATGAATTACATGTACCCTCCAAAGTACTATCTTGGTCAACGGGTAGGATTGAAGTGTCATGAAGACATTATCAGGTCGCTGGCATTGGCAATTCAAAAAGAATCGCGATTGGTCGGAGTTCTCGTCGGTGGCGCGTGGGGCAAGCAGCATTGGTATGAGGAGCGCTTGCGAAAAATGGCTCACTCATTGGCGGGCAATCGCATTATCATGCCTGGCTTTATGAATCATGAAGATGTGCAACGCGCTTGGGCAGACTTTGATTTGATTGTCCACTCTCCGCTTTCGGAGAATTGTGGAGGAGTTCACGAAGCGATGATTGCCGGTGTACCTGTCGTCGCTGGACGCGTTGGCGGATTGCCAGAACTGGTCATAGACGGGTTTTCTGGGATGACAGTTCCCAATCGAGATCCCGTTCGACTGTCACAGGAGATATTGATCGCGCTCCGAGATCTTGAGGCTCGACGCGCGATGGCGGGCAATGGAATGTCGCTTGTCAGGCGAATGTTCAATGTCGAAAGGACTGCCGCAGAGATCAGGGACGTATATCGTCATGTCCTCAATCAGAAGTATCCTCGACCCCTGGTATTTGATGCCGGTTCTGAAGTCAAAAAGATAGGCACCACGGTGACAGAGAGGGTTGCTTGTTGATGTCGGCCACTGAATCGTCGTTCAAATTTTGAAGAGCCGCTATTTTTCGAAGGTGCGATCGCACGATGCTTGATCCTGAACGCCTCGCCCCCAATTCACCGACGGCAACGATCCATTCCAGTCGGGCTGCGACGGGTTCGGCAATTGACCGTCGCGTTGTCGTCATTGGAGCAGGAGGTCATGGCAAAGTAACTATCAGTGCGTTGCAGGCAATGGGAATCACAGTAGCTGCGGTCTACGACGACAACTCGTCGAGGTGGGGACAGCAGGTGCTTGGGGTTCAAATTCATGGGCCGATTAGTGCCTTGGCAGACTGCAGTGATTGCTCTGGAGTTGTCGGGATCGGCGATAATCGGATTCGCCAGAAGTTGGTCGAGGCACTACCACTTGACTGGCTCACAGTTATCCATCCATTTTCCTATGTCCATCCAACTGTGACGATTGGGAAAGGGTCGGTTGTCATGGCCGGATCCGTGATACAACCAGACGTAGTCATCGGGACGCACTGCATCGTAAATACCGTGGCATCTGTGGATCACGATTGCTGGATTGGTGATTTTTCAGCCATCGGGCCGGGAACCAGGCTTTCCGGCGGCGTACGTCTTGGAAATCGATGCATGCTTGGCACCGGATGCTCCGTTCTGCCTGGCATTACTGTTGAGGATGACGTAGTGGTTGGTGCCGGTACCGTGGTTATCTGCGACCTCGAAGCAAGAAGTTTCGTTGTGGGCACAGGACTTCGCACGCTCCGCCGCGATGGCGGGTCGGTTTCGGGCTGAGAATACGAGGTGAAAACCATTGAGTGAAATACGATCATTGTGGTGCCGCAATAGTTGACATTGGTCTTTTGTCGCATCTGGATTTCAGGGATCATTTACGAATAACGCAGTGGGAATTGCGTTGGCTGGGTTTGGGGCCGATTGCGAGAAGCATCTGCGATTAATTGATGGGCACCATCTAGGTACGGCGCTTTCCAAATCCAACCGGCCTCAAGGACGAAGGCATGCAACGCGATTCGAATTCAATATCAAGCACTATCCCGTACAGTGGTACCAACCACGACCTGCGCCATGCATCGAGCCGAACTGTGTCACGCGGAATCAAACGTGCGTTTGATGTCGTAGTCTCTGTTGGACTGTTTCTTACTTTATGGCCAGTGATCCTTTTGACGTGGATGGTCATTCGTCAAAAGATGGGATCGCCAGTTGTGTTGCAACAGGCACGGCCAGGTATTGGTGAGTTGCCATTCGTACTCTATAAATTTCGCACGATGACTGATGATCGTGGACCTGATGGTGAACTTCTTCCCGATGCCGCCCGCTTAACATCGCTTGGTCGAACATTAAGACGACTCAGCCTCGACGAGCTACCACAGTTGTGGAACGTCATCAAAGGCGACATGAGCCTCGTGGGGCCGCGACCGTTGCGAATGGACTACTTGCCATACTTCACCGAACTTGAGCGATTGCGCCACACCGTGCCTCCAGGGATCACCGGTTGGGCGCAGATTCATGGACGCAATGAAGCGGCTTGGGATCAAAGGTTAGCGGCGGATGTTTGGTACGTGGAAAACTGGAGTCTCTTGCTGGACTTTAAGATTCTGCTGGCAACTCTCGGACGAGTGCTTCGACGAAAAAACGTCGTGGACGATCCACGCTCGATCATGTTGAATTTGAATGAAGAACGGGCCCACATGACTAGGCGCGCGTCATGATGACTACCGGAAAAATCATCCAGTTTGCCACACCCGGTTGCGATGACGCCGACCTCATCGTGGACGCCGTGCGTGAAGGGTTTAGCGCCCATCTGCTGGAACTGATGATCTATGGATCTCATGGTATCTGCAAATTCGTTCGAGAGCAGATTGCTTTGCAGAATGTAGGTGGGGACGTCCACTATACCATCGCGCGATGTGATGGCAGATTTGCAGGCGCTGCGGAGTTTCGAAGGATCCCGGAAGGGCTGTTTCTGAACTATATTGCAATTATGCCCGCGTATCGCGACCGAGGACTTGGATCGAGGTTACTTCGTGAAGCACTTGATCAGCACGGGACATCGGAACACGCTGCTATTGTGTTGGATGTTCTCGACCACAATATCGCGGCGCGGCGATGGTACGACCGACTTGGCTTCTGTGACGAACGATTGACACAGTGGTGGACCTTCTCCCTGGTGCCGACGGGGCTCGGCGATTGCCCTTCGATTGAAGGATATCCGCAGGCACAGGCATGTCAGCGTGAGTATGGCTTTTC
>DASYEA010000501.1:0-5936 GCA_036499265.1 Schlesneria sp.
GCTTCGATCTGGCGAGATGTCGTGCGACATCCCAATCGCTCCACCAGTCGCAGATATTCATCCAGCACCGGATTCGGCACGGTTCGCGAATGTGGGGTGACGCGGTCAGTCAGCAACCAGCCTCGCAAATCACGAGCGAAGCCAACTCGCTGTTTGGCTCCCGACAACCATGCCAACCAGCCGGTCCGCAAGGAGTTCGTCAGCAGCAGCACCGTGTCGAACCGTTCGGCTCGCAGATTGCGAATAAAAGTCCAGCCTCGCTGCGTTCGATCACGACCGCGCGGATTGTAGAAGACTGAACGATCAAGCAAACCCGTCCCGGCCAGCACGTCGGCGACGTAAGGCCGCATGATGCCAGTGATCTCTGCCGTTGGATGTTGATCGCGCAACGCTCTCAAGGCAGGTGTCGCCATCGCGACATCCCCAATCCAATTCGGCAGAAAGACAGCGAGTTTCATTGGTAATAAGTGACGAGATGAAGAAAGGCAACTAGGTTTTCCCTCGGCACTTCTCTCATGCCGCCCTGCGTTCCTTAACAGTTGGCAGTGGAATGGCGATTGGTTCCATTTCAGCTTCACGTAAGCGACGGACGATTTCGGTGGTGGAGACTCCCGGCGTCACTCCTAATGCCTTCACGCGGCCGCCGTATTGAACGACCACTTCGCGACCGACGATCTCGTCATCGCGATAGGTGCCACCTTTGACGAGGACATCCGGTTGCAGGGCATGCAAGACGGCGTGTGGCGTGTCTTCATCGAAGACGACCACATAATCAACTGATTCCAACCCGGCCAGCATCGCCGCTCGATATTCCTGATCGAAGATTGGTCGTTCGGGGGCTTTGTTCAAACGGCGGACACTGTCATCGCTGTTGATCGCCACAATCAGGCAATCCCCTTCGCGAGCCGCTTCGGCGAGATAGGAGATATGCCCGACATGCAAGAGATCGAAGCAACCGTTGGTAAGCACGACCTTCTGTCCCGCTTTATGCCGAGCAGAGACATGTCGCGTCAGTTCATCCAGCGCGCAGACTTTGCCCGCAGCGCGGCGGCTGCCGTGCAACAGGTCGGTCAGAATTTCTTTGCGACTGATGCGAACCACGCCGACCTGTTCGACTTCCAGACCACCCGCGACATTGGCCAGTCGACAAAGGCGACTCGGTTCGATTCCCGCGGCCATCCCCAGTCCGAACATGGCCAACACCATGTCGCCAGCACCAGTCACATCGTAGACCTCGCGAATGCGAGTCGGCAGATGAATCGGTTCGCCATCCTGTCGAGCCAGCACGATTCCGTCGCGATCCAGTGTCACGAACGCCATGTCGAGCCCGAACTTTTCGACCAGCAGGTTTCCCGCTTTGTAGGCCGCGTCGATTGAACGGACATCGATCCCCGTCGCTTTCTGTGTTTCGGAGCGGTTCGGGGTCACGCCGGTGGCACCGCGATACAGGTTGTAATCGCCCCCGGCCGCGGGGTCGACGACGACGGGAATCCCCGCAGCGCGAGCCGCCGCGATCAAGGGCTTCACGACTTCAGCCGTGCAGACACCCTTCGCATAGTCAGAGATCAGGACCGCATGGAACTCATGCAGTCGAGGCAGCATTGCGTCGAGCAGCTTCTGAGCGATCTCGGTTCGGATCGGATGTCGCATTTCGCGATCGACTCGCAGCATCTGATGCGGATGTCGATGTTGAGCTCGACCCATGAAGCGAACTTTGCACGTGGTCGGCCGATCATCGTCGGCGATCAGTGCGGAACAGTCGACTCCGGCCCGCTCCAGTTCTTGAGCTACCAAAGGCGCATCAGCGTCGTTCCCGACCACGCCCGCCAGTGTGACTTCGGCGTCCAGCCCGCGCAGCATGTTGGCGACATTGGCCGCGCCACCCAGACGAGTTTCCTGGCGATCTTCACGCAGCAGGATTACGGGAGCTTCCTGGCTGATTCGTTCGGCGTCACCCCAGACGTACCGATCGAGAATCAAATCCCCGAGCACGAGGATTCGCGGCGTCCCCAGCCGCTCCATGTCGTCAATCAGTTCGTAAGACATAGCGTTCGCCATCCCTGGCCCGCGCGCGGCGGCTTCGCGAGTGTTGACTCGTTGATCGTTTGCTCAGCCGAGAATCCCTCCTCGGCGCGCGGAATCATCGTCTACGAACGAAGTTAAGTCAATGTGTGTTCTGATAGGCGGATTCGACCGCTGACTCAATCCACCGTTAATTCGGCCGTCGATTTCTCAAAGTCCTTCTTGTAAGCGCCTTCCTCGGCCAGAGCCGCCATGAGTTGCGGTTTTAATTTCTCCAAGATGTCTTCGGAAGCGGCTAATTTTTGGACGTAACGCTGGTGCAGGGCATCAGTTTCGCCTAAGGCTTTCAGATTCTCACGTAGTCGCTGCTGATCCACTGTGGCCGCATGGATTTCCGCTTCAATGGCACTGCGCGCCGCGGTCAATTCGGCGAGTGCCTTCCGGCGCCGCAGAACTTGTTGCAACGCTTCGCGGATTCGGGGCGAGGCTTTGTCAGATTTGATGTGCAAGTTGATCATATCGGTGTCCAGATTCTGGATCACCAGCCGCTCAACCCGATTCATCATCTCGATGATTTCGACTGCAGCGGGCTCGCCCGGCTTCGCGCTCACAGCGAATCGATAGAGTTCATGTGTTTTCTCCGTTGGTTTGGGACTGACAATTTCCCACGGTTCATCGATTGTCTGTTCGATGAGCACCGTTTTTGGCTTCGATCCAGAGTTCTTGACCACATAGGCCGACTTTCGAGTAGAACTCTTCTGTAACCGCAATCTTCCAGCATCAATGCTGATTCGCTCGAGCACGATCGTCTCGTCTGGCGCGTCCTCGACGACTTCGGTATCCAGATCCATCGCATAAGTGATCAGCCGAGTTGATCCGGGCGGGATATCAGCAATCTGGGCATCCCCGGCGTACTCATCTCCTTCGAAGACCGTAATCGGCCCCTGCTGCAGATACAGATCGGTCGAATTAACCAACTTCAATCCTGCCAGCGGATGCTTTGCGTGCACGCTGTCGTTGTAGACGTAGACCTTGTCACCCTTAATCGCGCTATTGACGATTGGTAGCAACGCAGATTCGTTTCGACGCAGTGAGACTGGTGTCTTGATGACATAGCGGAACAACTCTCCTAGATCGTCGGTGGTCGCCGCGGTGGCCACGCCCTGAGTCAGATCAATGGCACCTGGCGTCTTGACGGGCGATGCCGCTCCACCTGCACCGCCGCCAAAGAATCCCATTCCCCCTCCCATGCCTCCGCCCATCCCACCCATACCGCCGCCCATGCCTCCACCCCCAGGCATTCCAGTCGTACCGGTCGGTTTCTTGGTCGTTGCATTGGCGAGATCGTCCGCATGTGCTCGAAACTCCTGATCGCGCGCTGCCAGATCCTGGTTGTAGACTCGTGGCTCGACGGAGGTATGCAGTTCCAGTTTCGCGACAGGTCGCGTCGTGAAAAGAGGCTGATAAAGATCCATTTGAAACGAAATGGGGCGACCGCTAATCAAGGTCAGATCAACTTCATTCCAGTCCTGGGCGGTCGTATTTTCGACGATGGCCCAACCCTGCAGGAACGGTGGTTTGCCCTCGTCGAGAACCAGTCGGTAGGTCGTCTTCCAGACGGGCGATTCTTGAACATAGCCCACGCTGACTTCGCGCGGTTTCTCTCCGCGCAGATCCAGTTTGACCAGCTTCTGGTCCTGCTTTCGCGATTCGGCCAGCAGATCCAGAGCCTGCTCGAATTCCCGATTCACTTTCTCATCCAGGAAATTGGTCACTCGGATCGATTCGATCGCGACAACCCTGATCCCAGCATCTGTTCGGACTAGCACATGTTCGGTTTCAATGGGAAGCTGATCGCGGCCGAGTGACCGACGACGTTCGATGCCAATGATCGCTCCGATGACTGGTTTGGTATCGCTGCTGACGGCAAGTTCCACAGACTGCCCCCGCATTTGCTGCAGGATCTGGGTCAGAGTGGGGCTACGAGTGACATCGATCGCCAGAGTCTTTAACGTCTGCGCGATCGGCTGCGGTGATCCATAATTCACGGAAGCAACTCGCCCACCCCCACGGTCCTGCACGACCAGGCTTTTCAACAGATCGTTGATGTCATCCGCCTTGACTGGAAACTCGACCTGGCGATTGCCCTCGATCTCGCCGCGGTGCTCGAAGAAGGCAACGCCCGAATTGAGCATGACGACTCTTTTCAGTGGCAGCGGTGGCGGATTGTCCGCTGCCGGGCAAGCTGCCGCCAACCATAGGAACCCACCGCAGATGAGTGCGTAGAGCGAACGCGAACGCTGAAAAAAGCTATTCATGTTGAAGTCTCTCAGTAGTCGGCATTGGCGAATTGATAATTAGCGTCTTGCGATTCGGTGATCGACCGGATTATCTTGACTTGTCAAATCATGCTAGCGAGGAGAGACCGGCCATGACCACTCGATTCTTAATAGTTTGCTCAATTCTGCTGGCAAGCTTCAGGCTCGTCACTGCGGAAGAATCATCGACAATCGGGTTCGATACGGGCGATTCTCCAATTGTACGTGAAGCGGCAAATCGGATTGAGAAAGCACTCAAAGAGGGGGTGGATTGCGACTTTAAGGACAGTCCCCTGGAAGAAGTCCTGGAAGGTTTGGAGAAAGCTCATCGCATTTCCATCTGGCTCGACAAGCAAGCGCTGCAGGACGACGGTGTGGCGATGGATCAACAGGTGACACTGGTCAAATCGAATATCACCTTTCAGACAGCACTGACACTTATTCTGGAGCCATTGGGACTGACTTCGATCAATCAGGACGGCATTCTGAAAGTAACGACAGCAGCCAAGGCGGACGAAATCATGACAACTCGGGTCTATCCAGTCGCGGATCTGATCAACACACCTTCCGGCGGCGAGAATTACACATCGCTGATCGTCGTCTTCCAGCAAAACACATCCGGCAAGTGGGTGGACCTCGATCAAGAAGGAGGAACCGCCACTCCATTTCCAAATGCACAAGCCATGGTCGTGCGGCAGACGCAGAAGATACATCGACAGATTGAAGGAATTCTGACCGCCCTGCGCAAGGTAAAGCGACTTCAGCACCTCTCTTCGATTCCCGCAGACATCGATGATCCCGATGCATTGAACACAATCGATCCGACTCCTCGCCGTCGTCGATCAGCCCCTCGGACGCCTCGGTCCACGCAATCCTGGCAACAGCCCAGGGTTCACGCCAACGATTGATCAACAATCACTCTTTGATCGAAGATACGAAGGCTTCCATCGATTGGTGAGCAAGTCGGCCTGTACCAGCAGGAGATACCAGCCGTGACTATTCGTTTCTCAGTCGCCTTCATCATTCTGGTTGCCGGCGTTTTCTACTGCATGGCCGAGGAGCAGTCGTGGGTCAGTTCTGATGCGGGGGATCCGCCGCTGATCCGTGAAATGGCAAACCGAATCGAACAGGCTCTTCGAGAACGTACGAAATGCGACTTCAACAAAACCAGCCTTGAAGAAGCACTGCGATCTTTGGAGATAGCTCACCAAATTCCAATCTGGTTGGACAGGCAAGGTCTGCAGGACGAAGGAATTTCGACGGATGATCAGGTGACCCTCGTCAAATCGAATATCACGTTGCAGACAGCTCTCGCGTTGATTTTGGAACCGCTCGGACTGACGACGCTGACTCGAGACGGCATCCTCGTTGTGACGACTCAAGCCAAGGCTGACGAGCGGATGTCGACACGGATTTATCCGGTGGGTGATCTCGTCAACTCTCCGCTTTCAAGAGAAAGTTATACAAGCTTGATTGTCGTGATCCAGAATCATTCCTCCTGCCAATGGATGAATCTCGATCAAGAAGGAGGAGCCATAGACGCCTTTCCAAATGCTCAGTCGTTAGTCGTTCGCCAGACACAACATGGGCAGCGTG
>DASYEA010000502.1:0-2707 GCA_036499265.1 Schlesneria sp.
GATCGCGCTGCTTCGACAAGCTCTGTTGCCGACACCACTCGGAAAGATCCCAGTGAGCTTGCAGCGTGTCACTCATTCGCCGCGCCCGAGTCTCGTACTCTTCAACAACGACGGGACGCATCGTCAAAAACTTCATGTCAGCCCGGGCGACAGAGACGACCACACCCGACAAAGTTTCAATCATGATCGATTCGGCATTCAATCGACTCGTCGCCGTTCCGCCGGTGATCCGACCTCGAAGCTCGCCGCCATTCAAAAGCTTGACGAGATCTGCTTGAACGGGAGTCGTGGAGAGTGAAAACGCAACTACCGCTGCGCAGGCGATGCACACGCGTGACCAATCGCGACCCTGAATCGGGGGCAACGCGATCATAGTGAGAAAACTCCGGCGGGAACTAATAGGGCGAGCGACTGAAGATTGTACGGTTGTCAAAAGTCGAACTGCAAGATCCTTCCGAAATCCACAGGCATTGCCAATTCGTAAGATCTGCAGATGCAGTGACTTCGGGGAAAGCCAGTGATGCAGACTTCGCAGAACTATCGAACATCTCGGCTGGACAGCGGCTTGGCAATCGCTTTGATCGCGACGTTTGCTACAGTCGCTACGACCGATTCCGCCAATGGCCGCCTGCGGCGAAGGTTGAGTTGATCAATCCAGAGGTATTTCGGATGAAGATTCAGATTGTTCCATCTGGCGGATGCTGTTGCCGGTTGGGTAGCATATAGGGAATTCCGCGACGCTAAGCACAGCGCGAGCTCGTTTTTGTTTTCTCATCTTCAGGCTCAGATGTGTCGACGCAAGGCGATGACGATGCGATATGGACATCCTCCGCACCTCGATGTTTTAGGGATGGTTTCTTAAAGCCACGAAAGTAACGCGATGAGTGGTTGGATGACGGTGAGTCTTCGGATTCGGGCGATTGTCACGAGTACAGCCTTGCTGGCCTTCTCGAACAGTCTGTTGGCGCAAAACTCCAACACCGAACGTCAAATTCCCAGCCAGCAACAACTCAGCCGATTCGGCTTGGAACGTGCGTGGTGGGGGCAGGCAACTCTGAATCCTTCGCGCGACAAAGTGCGCCACGTCTCCATCGATGAAGAATCAGTTTTCATCGTGTCGACATCCGGCGTCGTGACCGCCTTTGATTCGGAAACGGGCCAGAAGCGTTGGGCCACGTTGCTTGGGCGGTATGATCAACCCGGCTTTCCCGTGGTCTCGAACGAAAACCTGGCACTCGTCGTCATGGGATCGACGTTGTTCGCCATCGAAAAGCGGTCCGGAAAAACATCATGGACGTTAACCCTGCCAGGGCAACCGTCGGCTGCGCCGGGCGTCGATGATCAGCGTGTCTATGTCGGGACCATTGATGGAAGCGTTTACGCATTCAGCCTGCGTAAGGTTCGGCAACTGTATCAGGAACAACGCCTTCCAGAATGGTCTGCCGAGGCGATGGTCTGGCGATCAACTGCCAATGCCGAAATCACGTCACCACCTGTTCCGAGTGGAAGAACGGTCTCGTACTGCAGCCGAGATGGATCTCTGTACTCGGTAGTTGCTGCCGACAAGCAACTGATTTACCAGTTGGAAACGGACGGGGCGATTGTCGCGCCGATGGCGACATCAGGAAAGGTTCAATATATCGCCTCCGAGGACAACACTCTGTTCGCCATCAATGCGCAAAACGGAGCAATGCTGTGGAACTTCACACGCGGGCTGCCAATCCGCCGTGCTCCCTATGTGGTCGGCGATGATCTTTACGTCACGCCTGATCGAGGAGGGATGTATTGCCTGAATGCGAACGACGGCTCGCAACGTTGGTGGCAGCCGACATTGCAGTCTTTTGTGGCGGTCATCGGCGATGCTGTGTACGCGTCTGACGCTGACGGAAATTTGATTCGAGCGACTCGGGCCGAAGGTGGGATTTCGGCCTCGATGCCAATGCGAGCGTTCTCGGTTCGTGTCTCGAATGACCGTACAGATCGAATTTTCATGTCGACCGACAGTGGTCTAGTGATCGGCCTGCGTAAGCGAGGAGAGACTATCCCCGTTTACCACAAATTCCCCGATCGATTGCCGATATTGCCCGAAGTTGCCCCGGAGATCGCCGAGCCACCAGCCGCGGAAGCCGCGCCCGAAACCAATTAGACTTTTGTTGATGCGTTCCATATTCTCGATGCAGTCTCAGGATATTCGGAACTTGAGAAATTCTCGTTAAAATTCTGACTTCCCTGAAACCTCTCGTGTCCGGTATATTCCTCCCGCCCGCGACTACCTACCCTCGATGTACTTGCCTTACTTGATTCACAAGATTGTCAACGGCTCGCCTGCCTCTTTTTGGTTGTAAGATCAGTTGATTTCAATCGAAGCGCTTGCAGATTCGGCGTCGATTTGGTTCGACGTTGGTCGGCAGCTGTCTTTCAGAGCCGAATGACATGAAGACGCCCACCGCCGATCGACGCAGTCAGCCGCGTCTGCTATTTCATCCGCATGCCTATGTGTTTGTTTCGGAAGCGCTGAAAACAGCGCAAGAGTCTGTCAATCGCCAATTGGTGGCCGACCGACTCGACGAGACCCATCACATTTCCGGGCCCGAGCTTCTGGAAGGGGTGCGCGTCCTGGGGTTACGGCTCTACGGTCCGATGGCACCCGTGGTCTTTCGACATTGGGGACTGGTCTCGACTGGTGATTTTGGTCGGATCGTCTTCG
>DASYEA010000503.1:0-4047 GCA_036499265.1 Schlesneria sp.
CCCCCGACTTGATGCCCGCCGACCTGCTGGGCACCAACGTTGTGCTGGAGACACCCGACAAGCAGAAGAAATTTGAATTCCAGCAGGGCCCCATCTTCACCAACATCCTGCTCGCCGACGAAATCAATCGAGCAACACCGAAGACGCAGTCGGCTCTGTTGGAAGCCATGCAGGAACACACGGTCACAATCGCTGGCCAGACGTTCAAGCTGCCCGAACCGTTCTTCGTGCTGGCGACGCAGAACCCGCTGGAAATGGAAGGAACCTATCCGCTGCCAGAAGCCCAGCTCGACCGGTTCTTCAACAAGTTGATCGTCAAATTCCCGACTCTCGAACAGTTGGAAGTGATCCTGGATCGAACTACCGAAGCGAAGACGCCACGAGCTCAACCCGTATTAACGGGCGAGCGTGTCTTAGCGATGTCGCAACTGGCCCGACAGATTCCCATCGCCGATGATGTTCGTCGCTATGGCATCTCACTTGTTCTGGCGACACATCCCGATCATGCGACCGCGCCCGAGATCACGCGGAAATATGTGCGCTACGGCAGCAGCCCTCGCGGTGCTCAAGCGATGATCCTGGCAGCAAAAATTCTGGCGATTCTGGATGGACGCTATCATGTCGCTCGTGACGATCTGAAGTCGGTCGCACTAGGAGTATTGCGTCATCGCATCATCCTGAACTTCGAAGGTCAGGCGGAAGGAATCCAGACGGACACCATCGTTGAAGGGATCTTGAAGGCCACGCAGGCTTAGTGAGAATTCTTGATTCCTGATAACTCGTCGCGAGGTCACAGAAGCATGCTGTTCGACGGCGATTTCTTGAAGAAGCTCGAATACCTGTCGCTGATTTCGCGACGAGTTTTCCGCGGATCCATTCTGGCCCAACGGCGCACAAAGCAGATGGGCGGCGGCATCGAATTCGCCGACCATCGCGAATACGCCCCCGGCGACGATTTCCGGCACCTCGACTGGAACGTCTACGCGCGACATGGCGATCTGTTGCTGAAGCGTTTCCAGGAAGAAGAAGACCTGCACGTCTACTTCCTGATCGATTGCTCTCGCAGCATGGGGTTCGGCAATCCACCCAAGTTTGATCTGGCTCGTCAGGTGACTGCGGCGTTGGCTTACATCGCGTTGTCCAATCTCGATCGCATCGGCATCATCGCCTATTCGCAGGAAGTCATTGCCGACTTCCCTCTGACTCGCGGCAAAGACCGCATCCTGTCGCTGCTGCGCTTTCTCGAAAATCTCGAACCGCAGGGAACCGATACGAATCTGGGTCGCATCGTCAACAGCTTCGTCCTGCGGCCACAACGTCGCGGACTGGCTGTTGTCATCAGCGATTTGTTCGACCCAAATGGCTACGAGCGCGGTCTCGATCTTCTGAGGCATCGCACTTACGAACCGCATCTGGTTCAGATCCACGATCCCGCCGAAGCACGACCGCAAATGCTCGGCGAGATTGAACTGGTCGATGCGGAAACCGACTCAGTACGCAAAGTGACCATCACGGAACGAGCCTTGAGGGAATACCGTAGAGTCTTCGATAACTTCCAAGCGGGTGTGGCGGGCTATGGCAAGAAATATGGCTTGGGTTGTACTCAAACTACAAATGAGGTTGATTTTGAAGATCTGATCCTGCGAATGATGCGAACGGCGGGAGCGGTCAGTTGATTAGCGTTAGTCTCTGCTTACGCAAGTTTGCAGCGAGTTTAGTCTAAGAGCGATTTCCTATGTTCTTTGAATCTCCCGGTTCACTGTTGTGGCTGGCGCTCGGCGTCCCGATCGTCATTTTCTACATTCTGAAGATCCGATTGCGGCGGCAGCCTGTGTCGACCGTGATGTTCTGGACGCAAGTGCTCGAAGAGCAGAACCCGCGTTCGATCTGGCAGCGGTTGCGGCATTTGGTTTCGCTGTTGTTACAACTGGCCATGCTGGCGCTGTTGGCGTTTTCGCTGGCCGACCCCTACTTCTTCTGGGAAGCTCGGTCGGCTCGACGCATCGTGATCGTCGTCGATAACTCAGCGAGCATGAATGCGACAGATGTCAAACCTACGCGTCTCGCTGAGGCTAAGCGCCAGGCGGAGCAGTGGATTGCGGGGATGCGGCATCGCGATGAGTTCGCGTTTGTTGCTGCCGGAACGCAGCCACAAGTGATTGTTGGATTCACGTCTCGCCAGAAGACGGTCAGCAGCGCCGTTCAATCTCTGTCGACGACCGATGGGCCGTCTCAGGTTGCCGATGCCGTAGCACTAGCACGCCGATTGCTGGGTGAACGGCAGGATGGCAAGCAACAGGAAGTAGTTGTCTTTTCTGATGGGCGATTCAACGGTGTGGAAGAGTTGAGTTCCGCTCCCATCTCTTCTCTGAGCGGGGGGCGTGAGCCCCCTGGCACAACTGACACCGCGGCCACATCTCCAACCACCAGTCCCACAGCTCAAGCTCCCGTCAAACTGCAGATCATCGGAACTCGTGCCGCCAACGTCGGAATCACCCAGTTCCAAGTTCGTCGTAGCTTGGTCGATCCCCTTGGCTATGAAATTCTCGCAGAAGTCACCAACGCATCCGATCAGCCGGTCGAGTGTCGGTTCGAAGTTGATTTGAACGACGAACCGATTGACGTGGTTCCACTGAAGTTGGATGCAGGCGGCAAATGGAGTCAGGTCTTCGAAAAGACATCCGCTTCGGGGGGCCACCTGCTGGCAACATTGAAGCACGATGATGCCTTGGCAGCTGACAACATCGCGTCTGCTGTGCTGCCGCGCCGTGAAATTCAATCGGTGTTGCTAGTCACATCAGGGAATCTATTCCTTCGAAAAGTCTTCGAAGTGAATCCGCTCGTGAAGCTGACCGTGGTTGCCGAAGCACCTGCCACCGTCCCCGCCGGGACCGTCGTCGTCTATCACCGCGTAGTTCCAGAAAAACTTCCTGCAGGGCAGGTGTTCGTCATTGATCCCGCCAACGCGACGGATCTGTTCACCATTGGCGAGCAGATCGCCAATCCGATCGTGACAAAGCAGGATAAAGACAGTCCACTGATGTCGCACGTCCGCATGGACAATGTCTTGATGCCCGAAGCGCGATCATTGACCCCGATCCTTCCTGAGCAGACGTTGATTTTGGCTGAAGCGGTAACGAAGGAGCCTTTGTTCTTCGCAGTGAATCGTCCCGAAGGACGCGTGCTCGTGCTGACGGTGAACCTTGATAAGGGCGACCTGCCGCTGCGAACGGCATTCCCGATTACCGTTGCCAACGCACTGCATTGGTTCGCCGGAAACAAACAGGATTTGCGAGAGTCGCTGGCGGCGGGATCTTTGGCGACAATTTCCAGCAGTGACTTTGCTCATCCCGCAAAAGGCGCATCGCTCTTGTTGAAGAGTCCCGCGGGGGAACTGAAGTCGCTGCCAGCCATCGAACGGATGACGATCGGTCCGCTCGATCATTGCGGCGTCTGGAGCATCATTGAAGATCCGGGATCGACAGATCTCGCGAAGGGTGTCACACCAAAGACAAGTGACAAAACACAGGTCGACGAATCGCCTCTTTTGGAGATTGCCTGCAATCTCGCGAGCGCGACCGAGTCGGATGTGCGCCCCCCTGAAGAGCTACTTGCGAATAGTACCACCGCCTCGCCTGTCCTGGCGGGCCTGGGTTCGCGACCTGTCTGGTTCTGGTTGCTGTTAACTGGATTGGTTTTGACGACGCTCGAATGGGTGATGTACCAGCGACGAGTTATCAGTTAGCGCTCACGGGAATTGTCCCTGACACGAGACGTTTTTATGCTCGAATCGTTATCACTGGAATTGATCCATCCGTGGTGGATGGCCACGCTGCTGGTGGTGGTCCCACTGCTCGTGTGGTACTTCCGTCGGTCGCTGTCCGACTTCCCGCCACGTCAGTTGTTGGTGTCGCTGCTGACACGCTGCGTGATCGTCTTGCTGCTGGCACTGGCGCTCAGCGGAATGACTCTACTGCGGCCCACGGCTAAGCAATTTGTCATCGTCGCGATCGATCAAAGCTTGAGCGTTGCCGAAGACGAAGCGGA
>DASYEA010000504.1:0-16685 GCA_036499265.1 Schlesneria sp.
ACAAAAGATCCCTATTTTGCGTTGATTCACGAGCCCTGGTTCTGCGAAAAAGTCCTCGCGGAATTCGGTGTCGACCCCAAGGACGGCCTGATCGTCAACGGACACGTCCCCGTGAAGATTGAAGACGGAGAATCGCCGCTCAAACGCAGTGGCAAAGCAATCACCATCGATGGGGCCTTCTCCGAGGCCTACGGCGATCACGGCTACACGCTGGTCTTGGAAGCCGATCGGACTTTGCTGGCCCGCCATCATCATTTCGAATCGGTCGATGCGGCTGTTCGCGAAGGAATCGACATCGTCCCCAGCGTCGAAAAAATCCGCCAATGGGATCGTCCGCGACGCATGGCCGACACCGAACGTGGTGAGCAGTTCCGTTGCGACATCGAAATGCTGGAGCGTCTGATCGAACTCTATCGCAACAATGACCTGCGTCAGGACGAATGGAAGCCGACCATGCCGACATAGCCCTCTTTGGCCCTCTCTATTGAACAGACGGCGCTCACCGATGACATCACCACAACTTCGACTCGCTGTAAAAGATGACCTTTCGGCCATCAACGAGATCTATAACTACTACGTCCCCCGATCCACCTGTACCTATCAGCTCGAACCCGAATCGATGGCAGACCGCGAAGCCTGGTTTCGCGAACATCATCCAGATCAATATCCGGTCATTGTGGCCGAGTTGAATGGCGATATCATCGGCTGGGGCTCCCTCTCGAAATTCCGACTTCGTGCCGCTTACGCTCCCACTGTGGAAGCGTCTATTTATATTCACCATGATTTTCACCGACGTGGACTGGGCCGTCTGCTGTTGATCGACTTGATCGAGCGAGCTCGCCGCGCTGGTTTCCATTCCTTGATTGGCGGTGCCAGCGCCGATCAAACCGCCAGTATCGCATTGCAGGAATCAATGGGATTTCGGCGAGTCGCCCATCTGGTCGAAGTCGGCCTCAAATTCGGTCAACGGTTGGATGTAATCTACTTACAACTCATGCTCGGTGCTTCCCCAATGTGATTCTGGATAAATTCCACGTCACGAGGGCTTTGCGTCTGCCTCTTGTCGATAACGATGAATTCCGTACTTCTGGAGTAACAACAATGATTCGCTCGATCCGATTGATGCTTGTCGCGTTGGTTCTGACGTCGGCATGGAATGCCAGCGCGCAAGACGCGCCGGAGGTCAAACCAACTCGCGTCGGCTTGTGGAATGGAAAGGCTCCGATTGGCGATGGCCAGTTTCAGGATACAGAGGTCTTCATCACCGTTCATCTACCCGCGAAGCCAAACGGCACCGCCATCGTGATCTGCCCCGGGGGCGGATATGGGGGATTGGTCACTGGTGGTGAAGGGCATGGAATCGCCGCCTGGCTGAACAAGCACGGCATCACCGGCGTTGTACTCGAATATCGGCTCCCTGCTGGTCGAACCTACGTCCCATTGCTCGATGCTCAACGAGCGATTCGAACAGTTCGAGCCCGCGCCACCGAATGGGGAGTCGACCCCGCGCGAATCGGCATCATGGGCTTTTCCGCCGGGGGACATCTCGCCTCAACGGCAGACACCCACTTCGACCAGGGTGATCCGAAATCCACTGATCCGATCGCGCGAGTCAGTTGCCGACCCGACTTTGCGATCCTGATCTATCCGGTGATTTCCATGGGCGACAAGACCCATCAGGGCTCGAAAAATAATCTGCTGGGTGCGAACCCCTCGAAAGAACTCGTTGAACTGTTCTCCAATGAGAAGCAAGTCACCGACAAGACGCCCCCCACCTTCCTGGCCCACGCGAAAGACGACACGGTCGTCGTGCCGGCGAACGCCGAGATGTTCTATGCCGCGCTTCAGGCACATAAAGTCCCCAGCAAGTATCTGGAACTCCCCTCAGGCGGCCACGGACTGAATGGGTATAAAGGCCCGATGTGGGACGCCTGGCAGGAACAATCTTTGGCATGGCTGGGCGAACTCAAGCTCCTGCAGCCAGCTACGAGCAAGGCGAAGTGACAAAATTTGGAGTCGACGCTCAAACCTTGGAGTGCGGTGGCTGGACACCGCTTTGGCTTCAGTTCAAAGAGGAATCGATCGCATAAGCAGACCTGCGAACCGAAGGACGCTCTTTGTTTCCGACCTTTCTTCTTTCCGACCTTTCTAGTCACTGAAGCCAAAGCTCCGTTGAGCCGGAGCACTCCAAAGAGAGTGCGCAAATTGAGCCTTGGAACAGTGTTTGCTAAGCTGTTCCAAGGTTTTCGAATCACGAGCGATTCCGCGGCTGGCATCGCTGAAGTCTTCCAAGAACGGGGTTTCCAATGCGGTTCCCAGCCATTCTGGTGGCGATTTGCGCGACACTGACCGTCACTTTTGTGACATCTTCCGCGCGTACGGCCGAAGAGAAGCTTCCCGCCGCTAAAGAAGCGGGCGATCTGACTCCGCTCAACAAAGCGGGGACAGTCTTGGTCGACCTGAAGGGAAAGCGACTGCTGCTGAAATCTGAAGTTGTGCTGCGCGAGGGGCTGCTGGAGATGCTCGCCTGTATCAAGCAGACGAAGGAGCACGAATCGATCCTGTCAGTCGAATCGAAAGCTCAATTGATCCATGCCGGCCTGATTTCCATCGGAGCCGAACCGGGCAGTCCCGCGAAGTTCGTCCCCGAATACAAAGGGGCCACGGGACAACTGATCAACATCTTTCTGACTTGGACCGATGCGAGTGGCAAGCTGCATCGCGATCCCGCTCAAACATGGATTCGGCATGCGACACGTCGCTATTTCCTCGCGAAACTCGAAGCCTTTCCCAAGAATCTGAAGCTGCCCGCCGACAGCGATTTGAAGTGGGACGACCGCAACAAAGAACTGCTGTGGTACGGCCCGATGACTGAAGCACAACGCGACAGCCTGCAGAAATTATCGACCGACACCGCATTCCGTGCGGGGATCAAATCCATGTTCGATGAGTCTCAAATCCGCCAGATGGACGCTCAATGGGTCTTCGCGGGCAGCGGCTTCAACACAGACACCGCCACGGGCGAGAAATACTATCTGGCCGAAGGCGGCGATCTGATCTGTATCGCGAACTTTGCCACTGCCACAATCGATCTCTCGATCGAAAGCAGTGCCACGAACGATGGCTTGATGTTTGAAGCCTATACGGAGCGAATCCCGCCGGTCGGAACCAAAGTGACGATCGAACTGGTCCCGGTCTTCAAAAAGCCAGCGAAATAGGAATGGCAGACCACCGCATTTTCTTCTCGATATCCCGATTCGGGATCGCTACAGTGATTCAGTTCATGTGCCACGAATCGTGAATTGATGGTCGTCCAACATGCCTCGCGTCAAATCTTGTCTGTCGTTCGTCGTGTCCCTGCTGGGTCTGCCGGCGTTGCTGTCCGCTCAAATGGTGACGACGCAATCGCCGCTTCACAGTAACACCTCATCGTTCTACGAGTATTCGCATGTCGGCTGGAGCGTCCACAACCCGCACTACTTCATGAACTTTAATGGCGGCGGTGGAACACCTCCGTTTGGCGACTACCAACCCAACGCAGGTTTGTCCGGCGGCTTCGGCGTCAACAACACAGCCTTCGACTTCGGATTCGGTCAAGGTGCCTCTTTGAACAGCACGACCGTGACGCCGATGCTCACCACGACCAACGGCTTCCCTGGCTATCTGTTCATTGGCAGTGAACGACCGTTCGTGACCGGAGTTGTCCCTGTCGTCGGCGGTGGCTTCGCTAATGTTCCAGCAATGGGTCCGTTGGCAGCGCGAGTCGCCACGGGCCAGTTGAAGGCAGAGCAGGGAAGGCTTGTCGTTCCCAAGAGCGAGCCAGCGGTCCAAGTCCCGTTACGACAGGCCAATGTCGCCCGCAACGAAATCCCGCTGGCACCGCGTCCCGCCGGAATCGCGACGAGTTCAAATCAACAAATGTCCGCGGCTCAATATCTGGAAAAAGCCGCTGCCGCCGAGAAAGACGGCCGAGCGGGCGTCGCGAAGATCTACTACCAACTCGCCGTGACCAAAGGCGATGGCCTTGTGAAAGTTCAAGCCACGCGAAAGCTGGAAGCGATGAAGGGCTCGGTCACAGCACGGTGACTCGTATCCGTCAACGGGGCTTTGTCGTCACATCGGGCAGAAGCTGAATCTGCCAATGGTGCGACGGTCTTGGAGCAGAGAAATCTACATATCTCGGACTCTACTGCCGGGAACAGCCTGTTTCGCCCTTTCAGGCAATGCGGTGAACGATTTTTCACGCTGGAATATACGCGGGTGTGCCACTGGTTGGCCGCTTCGGACAACCAGTGCGATTGACATCGAAAAGCCCTCTAGCAAGGTGCGTTTGTTGCATGCCGCGTAGTTCGAAGAGATCACCGTCATGCCTGGTTGGCATCGGCACTGGTTGTCCGAAGCGGCTAACCAGTGCCACGTCAATCGTATTTCCAAGCTCCAAAATCGTTCACGGCGTTGCCTGTAAGGGCGGCACAGCATCACGATTCGGCGGGGACAGCACGGCCTTGTCGAAGACTCCAAAACCGTGGCGCCCGGCATCATTTCTAAAACTAATTCAAGCGATGAACTCGCAATCCTGTTCCTGGCACGACCAGTTGCAGCGGATAGGAATAGCCGCCCCCGAAGCCAAAACCAGGTCCGCCGTAAGCCCACGGCGCTCCGTAACCGCCGTACCCACCTCCGTAACCCTGATTGACGTTGGTCGTCCGTTGAATGATCGTCTGACGCATCTTTCCGAACAGGAATTCAACGGTGTTGTCATTGATGTAACTGGGATTCGCATCGTATTCCGCTCGGATGAACGGGATGGATTTGTAGATCTCCGAATATATTTGCGACAGATAGCGCGGATCGACACTTCCTTCGGGGGGACTGACGATCGTCTTGGGTTCGCAGCAGTAGCTGGATTCGCCCGGCGTGATGATCGGCAAGTCGTCCATCACCGGCTGATTCGCCAAGGATTCAGGAACCGGACCGTTTGGATGCGGCGATAGTTCAGGAACGTCCTGGCGGAGGGAAACGAGTTGAATCTTTCCTGCCTGACTTTTTGTCGCGGGGGTTTCAGGGCGAACTACTGACGGAACGTCCGGCTGACTGGAAGCTCCCGGACGGATCGTGATTTTCCATCCGTCAAAATCCTGCACGATCGGCTCTGTCGCGAAACTGCTCGCGGCCGTCGCACACATCAACCCCGCCGCCAAACCCCAGGTCTTCATTCGTCCGTACATGACGCAGTTCCTTCAATCTCGACTTCGGTCAGGTCCGCCGCTCCGTCGCGGTTCGGGTCGTCCATTGATTCCCACGCTAAATTGACGAATAGACCGTTGTCAAATAGCGAATGACATTCTTCGACGGGATTTCGCCCGACAATAACGATTGTAACGGCGTCCTCGCGAACCTTCGGCCTGCCGGAGCGGTCGGAACGAGGGCCACCAGATGCAGGTTCGTACCGAATCAGGTCGAAATCTGGTAAAAGTGCGTTCGCCGGTGCCGAGGAATTGGCCACAATTCAGGGATCTACAAGTTCGGGAGAAGTCGAGTGTCTGCGAAAGCCTGGGGCGGAGCGTTTGATCAGAAGACCGATCCACGCGTCGAATTCTTCACAGAATCGATCAGCTTTGACAGCCGTCTGGCGGCCGTTGATATCCGCGGTTCGCAGGCACACGCTCGCATGCTCGCCAAGGTCGGACTGCTCACCGCAGACGAATGCCGCCAGATCGTCGAAACGCTCGATGTCATTGGCCAGGAAATTGCACGGGGCGAGATGGTCTGGAAGACGGAACTCGAAGACATCCACATGCATATCGAGTCCGCTCTGATCGCGCGCATCGGCGACGTGGGACGCAAGCTGCATACGGGTCGCAGTCGAAATGATCAGGTTGCGACCGATTTGAAGCTGTATGTTCGCGATTGCCTGACTGAACTGGATGAGTTGCTAATCGAATTGCAACGGGCTTTTGTTGATCGCTGTGAAGCAGACGCCGATGTCGTCCTGCCCGGCTACACACACCTGCAGCGTGCTCAACCCGTGATGGCGGCCCACTACTGGTTGGCGTACTGCGAAAAACTGCAGCGCGATCGCGAGCGACTGGCTGATTGCTTGAAACGTGTCAACATCCTCCCCTTGGGGGCAGCCGCCCTCGCTGGGTCATCACTGCCGATCGATCGCCACGAATCCGCGCGGCTGCTTGGATTTGCCGATGTCGCCGCCAACAGCCTCGATGTTTCCAGTGACCGCGACTTTCTGGCCGAATCCATTTTTGTGCTGTCACTGATCTCGGTCCATCTCAGCGGTTGGGCCGAAGAATGGATCTTGTGGTGTACAACGGAATTCGGGTTCCTGAAGCTACCCGATGCCTATACCACCGGTTCGTCGATCATGCCGCAGAAGCGGAACCCCGATGTGCTGGAACTGATGCGCGGTAAGTCGGCGCGCGTGATTGCTGATGTGCAGCAAATCCTGACGCTCATTAAAGGTCTGCCGCTGGCTTACAACCGCGATCTGCAGGAAGACAAGCTCGCCTTCTTCGATGCCTTCGATACCGTCCGCGCCTGCGTGGATCTGGCTCCCAGTATCGTGCGTCATGCGAAGTTGCAGGTCGACACGATTAATGCTCGACTGGAAGAAGGCTTCCTCGATGCCACGACACTCATGGAATATCTGATCAGCAAGGGAGTTCCCATGCGATCAGGACACGAAGTCGTCGGCAAACTGGTGCGAGACTGCGAATCGCGTCGCATCAAACTGGCCGACCTGTCGTTAGCGGAACTACAGCAAGCCTGCGATAAGATTGGTGCCGACGTGACGAACTCATTGGGAGTCAAAAACGTCGTCGAGCGACTTAGCAGTTTCGGCAGCGGTGGGCGCACGGCCGTTTCCGAACGAGTGGCCGCCTGGCGCGAACGGTTGCAGGCCAAGTGAGTGACATCGTCCCAGTGACGGATCAAGAGCCAGTCATCGCCAGCGCTGAACGCACGCTCAAGATGACGCTGGCGTACGACGGAACCAACTATTTTGGTTGGCAAGTCCAACCCAACGGTCTGACGTTGCAGGCCGTCGTCGAACAGGGACTGCTGGACTTCACCGGCGAGCGGACGCGAGTCGTAGCGTCCGGGCGAACCGATGCCGGTGTCCATGCTGTCGGGCAAGTGATCAGCCTGACCACTCGATCCACCGCACCCTGCCGCGGCTTTTTGCATGGTTTGCCGATTCATCTTCCCGATGACGTCGTGGTCTGCGCTGTCGAAGAAGCGCCGGCGGGATTCAACGCTCGCTATGACGCCAAGCGGAAGTGGTATCGCTACATCATCCACAACAATCCGGTCCGCATTCCATTCCTGCGCCACTATGCCTTGTGGCAACGGTCTCACCTTGATGACCAGGCCATGCATGCCGCAGTGCAACATCTCGTCGGAACGCATGATTTCCGCTGCTTTGAGACACAGTGGCCTAACCGGTCGTCGAGTATTCGCACGATCTTTCACGCGAATGTCACTCGAACAACCGGCTGGCCCGCGTGGCATGCCTCATCGAAAGCAGGTTCCTCGCTTGGTCTACATCAATTCCCAATTTCCCAGGGGATGGACTCTGACTTCCTCTGCTTCGATATCGAAGCGGACGGGTTCTTGTACAACATGGTCCGAGCCATCGCCGGAACGCTGATTCACGTCGGACGACGTCGGTGGTCTCCGCTGGACATGCGCCGAATTCTGGAAGCCGAGAATCGCACACAGGCGGGCGAGACAGCACCCGCACAGGGCCTGTATCTCATGCGGGTCGGCTACGACACCTGATACTTCTCCCCTAAGGATAGCTTCTTACTCCCGTCGCTGAGGAAGAAAGGCAGCTCTCACGCGAAGCCGTGAAACCTGTGCCTTAGCGTTGCCCCCCGTTCGCACATGTGACCGCGGTCCAAGCGTTGCCCCCTCTCCTTCTTCCTCAATCTCCTCTCCGCGGCTTCGCGTGAAAGCTGCCTTTATGTGGAAATTTCCGCCTTCGGTTGCACGAAGCCGAGTCGAATCAGTAGTCTCCGATCTACATTTCTTCGGTGCAGCCGATTCGCAATTTGCACGTCCTTCATCATTGATCTTCAACTCGAAATGGATTCGACATGCCCATTCAGATCGCTTGTCCCGAATGCGGCAAGAGATATCGATTTCCTGACGAACGCGCCGGCAGCACCGTCGAGTGCAAAGACTGTGGTGCCGACATCGATCTGCCCGGCGAAGGTCGCCGTAAAACAAAATCAAAGGACGATGACAGAGGTTCCCCGAGATCAAAGTCACGCAGCCGAAAATCGGGACGAGCCAAATCGTCGGGGAATTCCACCGGCCTGCTCATCGCAGGCGGAATCGGTGGATTAGTCGTCGTCGCCGTAATTGCTTTTGTGATGTTAAGGCGTCCAAGCAACAACAATGCGGTGCCAATCGCAGCAAATCCTGCGGACTCGACTGGTGTCACGCCCAATACCGCGGCTCCCAATTCCAACGCTAACACCGCTGCGGCGGCACCGGCTGAAAAGAAATCAACCGTCTCCAGCAAAGGCTGGAAGACGAAAGTCGATCCTCCGACCACGTCGCCACCGACCGATCCGATTGCGTCCTTCAAGATCGCAACGAAGATCGCCAACCCACGTCCGGACTTTCTGCTGTACCCCGATGTCCCCAGTCCCTTCGTCCTGCTGGGCGACCCAAGTCCTTCCACCAAGAAGCCTCGGGAACTTTGGAATCTGGTCTCGGGCACGAAGGTTCGCGATGTTGGCCCTTTGAAGAACGTTCACAAGATTGGGCTCAGTGCCGATGGCAAACTGGTCGCGTGGTATCGTTTCGAGGACAACGGCGCGCTGGACGTGTACGACACCGAAGCGGGCAAGATTGTTCTCACGATTCCATTACCCGCAGGGCAAATCAACATCTCTACCGTCGCCATCCCCTCGTCCCAACGATTACTGATCGCATCGACGGTCCATCGCAAGTTGATGACGTGGAAGCTGCCGTCGGGTGAACCGGAACGAACGATTCAACTGAGCGAAAACGCTCAACCTGATGATCAATTGGCGTTCAGTCCCGGCGGGCATTACGCAGCGTTCACGGCCGATTTCCTGGCTCAGTCACTGCAGATTCAAGACCTCGAAACCGGTGAACTCGCAGGCATGATCGAGTTTTCTGAGCGCATGTCGAACAAGGCTCTGATCGGGCTCACCTTCTCGCCTGATGGGGCGGAACTCGCCGCGGCCTATGGCCAGAATCACAGTGCCACGTCGGATCGCGTCTTGATCTGGAATGTCGCGAATGGGGCTAATGTGGCCGATTTTTCACTTCCCGATCCAGACCAGCGTCCAGTCGACACCATTGGTGCAACCCCCTCACTGCAGTGGTTTCCCGATCGAAAACGTCTGTTGCAGAACGGCCGACATATCATCGATCGCGAAGCGAAGAAGGTTGTCTACTCGCTTCCCGCACCACTGATCCGCACTGACACCAGAGATGTCCGACGCGTCCTTTCGAATACGACGATCGCTGCCTGGGACGGAACCAAGGGTGCTGAGGCGCTCTCCGCTTTGGAACTGAAAGAATCAGATATTGCTCGTGCTCGCGATGTCGCCGCGAGTGGCGGATTGATCATCGACGCCAAGCTGCCGAAACTGACGGCATTTGATCGCAAGCGCGCCGCAGACAAGAGTGCGATCAGCGGCGGCTGGAAAGTTCAAACCGATTCCGGGCCAGATGCTCCCGCATTGGCAGCCTCGATTGCGTTGTCTGATTCGACTGGCCGACCTCGAGAACTTCAGTTCTCGCGTGCGTACCGCCGTCGGCGAAGATGATACGAAGGCGATGACCGCCGGCATCTATCCGCGACACGTCAACGTCTCGGGCGACAATCGAAATCGTCGTCGCTATGACGTCGAACCAGTCACCTGCCGACAGAACTGGATCGAAATCTTTGATCTGAAGGAAGGGAAGTCCGGCGGACGAGTCGAAATTGGGTTCCCATGTGAACTCGTGGCACTCAGCCCGAACGGCTCGCGGGCCCTGGTCACACCAATGGATGGGCAAGGTCGGCTCGACGTGTTCACCGTCCCTGAAGGAGTTCACATCGCTGGCTGCCGGCCTTTCGTCAATGAAGAGAAACCCGAACACCGTGACATTGAAGTGGCCGCTTTTCTAGATGAAAACACGATCGCCGCTTGCAGTCGCAACGATCAACTGATCGTCTACAAGTTGCCTGGCTGTGAGCCCGTTTATGCCGTCCAGGACGCCGGCATTCTGGCCATTTCGCCCGGTGGCAAGTTGCTGGCGACCTGCGCCGAAAAACGGATCGAGATCCGCGACGCACTCACAGGCGAAGGACGCGGTTCGGCCCCGATCGAAGGCCAAGCCGTGGCTTTGTCGTTTGCTCCAAAAGGCGATCGACTGGCTGTCGTGACCTCAAACGGCAATGTCTCGCACTTGAACCTCATCGACCTCAAGGACGGATCGCTGACAAACCAGCAGATTCCCGCGGCATTGGGACCACTCATCTGGATCGGCGAGCAACAGTTGTTGGTGGGGGGTGAAAAGCCTTCACCACTGCTTCACCGAAAAACAAAACCCAGCACGCTTGATCGACATCTGATGCTGGTCGATCTGAAACGACACGCGGTGCTCTGGTCATATGACTACGGAACGGGTGATGCCGTCACCTTCAACCGCACGACGACGGACAATCGTCTGTGGGTTGCCGGGGAAGCGAGAAAAGGGGGCACTATGAAGTTAACCGCCCTCACCTTGCCGGAAACCTCCATTGCGAACCGGCTGGACGACAAGTCGCTCGACGCGAAGCTGGCCGTCAAACCCGGGATGTCGATTGCAGTTCAATCCAACGTGACCGACCCTCCCGAGGCCCCCGGGCTGGCTCAGCAGATCCGAGAGGTGATCGACAGTGCCGCACGAACGAATGGCCTGTCAATTCAGGACGGGCAACCACTGAAATTGACTGTGGCAGTCACCATTGCGAATGATCAGGGAATGTTGGAACTGCAGCTCTTTGGGACGGGCGGCACCCAGCCTAACAAAGTCACAGTTCAACCCAAGACGCTGACACTCCGACTGGCGTATGAACTGAACGGAAAACCGATCTGGGAAGCAAAACGAACGATCTCGAACGCGACCGGAGGTCTAGTTCAAATCGGGAACAAGCAGCCGCAAGTAGCCCTCGACGAGCAAATGTGGCGGCATTCCGTGGAGGCTTGTCGCGAGATCCAGCCGACAAGTCATATTTTTGCAGGAGCGACGACTAAAGGCCTCGGAAGCTCGCGCCTGTCTGGAGACGGTGCGTTCCCTCCGGAATGATACCACCAGATCAGACTGGCGAATCAGTGAAGGGGATGGCAGACTACCACCCCGATGGGGTAGTACCGCATCCGTTATTCTAAAGTTCGCATTCCATTCACCTGATATGAACTAAAACGATTCATGGACGATACCGAACTGGCTGCGATCCAGCGTGCTGTCGTACAGCGATTGGAAGACTTCCAGCGCGCGGGGCTGACTCATTGGAAGCGAATCGTTCCGATCGCGCCCGAGCCGATTCCGCAAGTGATGTCGCCTGCCGTTGCAAACGTTCCTCCGGTCAAGCCAGCTCGTCTCTTCGACGCAACTCCGGCTCCCTCCGCGAATCCTCAACCTCAGGATTCTTCCATGCCCGCAAAAAAGACAGCACCTGCGGCTGCTGTTGCCGTTGTTCCTGTCGCTTTCGAGCCACTGAATCTTCCACTGGCAGAACGCGTCTCTCGACTCAATGTCTTGTGCGACCAAGTGAAGGGATGCACTCGCTGCCAGGAGTTGGCCGAAACACGAACACAGACCGTCTTCGGAGTTGGCAATCCCGAGGCGAAGATCATGTTCATTGGCGAAGCTCCGGGTGCCGACGAGGACAAGCAGGGCGAACCTTTCGTGGGTCGAGCCGGTCAATTGCTGAACGACATCATCAAAGCGTGCCGCATGAAGCGCGAGGACATCTACATCTGCAATGTGCTGCGCTGCCGCCCGCCGGGCAACCGTCTGCCATCGCCTGAAGAAGCGCACAACTGTCGCGAATATTTGGACGGCCAGATCGCAATCGTGAACCCCGATTACATCGTCTGCTGGGGATCGACCGCCGCTAAAAACCTGCTCGCGTCAGAACTACCAATCGGCAAGATGCGAGGCAAATTCTTCGAATACGGCCGGGCAAAAGTCGTCTGCACCTATCACCCGTCCTACCTGCTGCGGAACCCCGCGGCAAAGAAAGATGTCTGGGATGATATGAAGTTTCTCTTTCAGGAAATGGGAATCGATCTCGCGGCCAAGTAACATCGCGACGGTTGTCTGCATCTGCATGAGCCCGAGAACAAGACTGACCAGAGACGCGTGGCAGTCGGCCTCCTATAATCCTCTGATCCGATTTTTACTTTGCAATGTGAGGAGAACGTGATGGTTCGTCCAGTCACTTGTCCGATTTGTCATAAGCCTGTTCAAGCCTCCCAAACGCTTCCGTTCTGCAGCGAACGATGCCGGACCGTTGATTTCTTCCGCTGGAATGATGGCCGCTACGCGATCGTCGAACCACTCGACCCAAATCGCATCGAAGAAGAACTTCTGAAAGCGTCCGGAGCTGAGTCTGAAGAGTACGCGGAAGAGTAATCGCTCCGCGCGTTACCGAGGAGCATCGGCTGGCAATTGACTGACATCGACCCCTGGTGGCTTCTGTGCCGATGATCGAGGGGCGGTCAGATTTTCGAGTCGTGATTGAACAATCGAGCCTTTGATCGCTCCTGCAAAAATCAGCTCACTGACCACGATCCCTTCGAATTGCTCGTCCGCATCGGCAATGGCCCTTATCTGCGATGTCGGTGAAGCGCACGCGGCCAGCAAATTGATCTTAGGAGCGATGACGCATCCCTCGCCGCGGAAGGACACCACCTTGGCAGCATTCTCCCTGACGGCAGCAGCCTGCAGTTCGATCAGGCTCGTGGACGGACCACCGGCAAAGACGCAGTCGTTGGCCGTCATCTCGATCGTCGGTGCCAGCGAATTCTCCGCGTAGTTCCCCGCCAGTCGCAGCAATGGTCCAGATTCTCGCAGCGTGACGTTCTTCAGTTCCCACTGACTCTGATGGAACGAAGCCCTCGGTGAAACCGCCACGCAGGGACCGGACCCCGCCTTCAAACAATTGTGCATTGTGATTTGATGCGGCATCTCCGCCGACCACAAGGCAGCCCCGTTCGTTTGAAACACACAGTCGCTCAGAACAACTCGCCACTGATCAGCTTCTGCGGCGTCCAGCGGTCCCCAGCCGATCGCAGTCGATTGCCGGTTCATCTCGATCCCGGTGGCGGTCGCATCGTCCGAGACCTGCCTGAAGAGACACCCTTTGATCTCCAGCTCTTTCGATTTAACCAGCACCGCCGCTTTCAATCCCGAACGCGCCGAATAATCGCAAGCAATCGCGACGTTCTGCAGCTTAACATTCGTTCCGGCCAACCACAGCGATTCCGTTTTGACTTGAATCACCGGCGTGACTCCAGCCGCGCCGCGAATTGTCAGATTCCCGTCCACCACAATCCGAGCCACCTCGTAGGGGCCGGCCTGATCGAGAACAATTTCACCATCAACCGGAGCAGGTAACGGCAACAGCCCATTCGAGCGGACGGGCTCTTCCCCTGGCTTCACGACAGCGTCTGATGGCACGGGATTCGTCGCCAGTGATGTCTGAATTGTCTCGGAGACGCGGTGAGTGATCGCCAGAAACTCGCTTCTCAATCCTTTGTCGGCAAAAGTCAGGGCCATCCCGGCAGCGACAAACAGCGACGCCGCCATCCACGGCCAGCGACTATCCATCACCGGTGCGCGTTGATGCACAAAATGCGGCACCGCGCCATCAAAATGCTGGCGATAACGCTTGAGTCTCGATCGCGACGTTAGTCCCGCTCGTCCCCACCGATGCAGTAATTCGTCTACCGATTTGGGCCGCTCGTTGATCTCAGGCGATGTCATCGCAGCAATGGTTTCCGCCAGCGCCGCGGGGGTATCGGGTGCCAGAGACCGAACGTCGGCAATCTGCTGTGTCTGATGAGCAGCCAACTTCATTAAAGCATCGGCCGTGGGGTAGGGGGGCCGCCCGGTCAGCAATTGCCACAACAGGCACCCCAAGGCATAAATCTCGGAACTGGCATTCGGGTGCAGACCGGTCCCGATCAATTCGGGGGCGATACCATCGTAAGCGTCCAGAGCCAGTTCTTCGTGAATTGTCAGCTCCGGATACAACGCCGGTCGGATTCCTCCATCGACCAGGATCGCCATTCCGGAAGTCGTCAAGCGAACATTCGACAACATCAAATCGCCGTGAGTCAGTCCTTGAGCATGCAGCGATGCCAATCCACTCGCCAATTGCCGGGCAATCTCCAGCACAACCGGTGCTGGGAATCGGCCTCGACGAATCAGCAATTCGGCCAGCGTCAGACCTGAAACTTGCCGGCTGACCGTCACCAACTCGCCATCCGGCTGAACCAACAACTGATTCGGAACGACGAGATTCGGATGCGACCACGTTCGCGAGCGTTCGACCAGTTGCCTCAGTCGCTGACGGCAGTCGGGCAGCACCTCGGCGGCGACCGAAATCCGCTTCAACGCGACTGTCTCGCGCTGCTGCGGAGACTTCGCAATCAGCGTCGTCCCGTGCGGCCCCTGTCCCCAGCGATCCACCACCACGTAGTCGCCGATCAAAAGCTGTGCCTCAGCCCCATTCTCCAGCATGCGAGCTTGAAATTGCGTCAACTTGCGGAGCTGCACCAACGCATCGATCCAGACCGAATCGAACGGCGGCAGGTCGCGAGACAGTTGACGCACGGAGATCTTCGCTCGCCGAAAGTCGGCCAGACGACAAAGCCGATGTCCGATCACGCGGCGGACCAGATCGTCCGGAGCATCACTGTGCGACTGAGCAAAATCGAGCACTGGCCAGGAATCCTTTCCCGAGTAGCAGCCGCAAGTTACGGTCGCTCTTTCTCCCAGCCCCTCTTGTCGCAGAAATTGCCGATATCGACAAGAGGGGCTCGCTGTCGACGGCGTTTCCAACCTGATACTCTCCGTGATATTCGTTGTCGCTCAGGCTCTAATGCCGTCCGACACCGACGGATCGGCCTGAGATTTTGACGAAACTCGTGGGATGCCAATCAGTTCCGTAGTTCGATCGACCCGCCATTGCGTCAGGTTTTGTATTCAAGATGACCTCACCAGCCCGGCCCAAATACACCGATCAGCAGGCAGCGGCCATCCAAACCCGCGGCGTGTCGATCGCCCTTTCCGCGGGGGCCGGCTGCGGCAAGACGTTTGTGCTGACTCAGCGATTTCTCAACGGGCTGGAACCGGGAACCGTCACCACTAACCTCAGGTCAATGGTGGCGATCACGTTTACGGATCGTGCCTCCCGAGAAATGCGAGACCGCATCCGCTCGGCCTGTCAGCAACGACTGCAACAATGCGAAACCGACGTCGTCGAACATTGGCTGGGCGTTCTACGAGGCCTCGATTCGGCACGCATCAGCACGATCCACTCCTTCTGTACGGGCCTGCTGCGGTCACAAGCGGTCGACGCGGGACTCGATCCTCGATTTACGGTGCTACAGCCTTCTCTGGCCGACACTCTGCTTCGGAACACTGCGAAAGAGACAGTCCACGGATTGCTCGAACAGAACGACGAAGACGCGATCGAATTCGTGCTGCAGTTCGGCCTGGAGCGAACCCGAGAACTGATGCGGGCACTCGTGGAACAGCGGTTTCAAATTACGTTCGAAGACTTCGTCAATCAGACTCCCGAGACCCTCGCGGCCGACTGGCGCACGCGCTGGCAAAACGAGTTCATCCCGAAACTGATTGCCGATTTTCGTCAGGCTCCTGCGACACTGAATCTCTACGAATTGTTAAGTGAGAACCTGCCTGCCCATCCCACCATGATGGAACGTCGAGCAGCCCTCTTAGGTTGGTTGAATCCGTCGCGAGAATGGCACAACCCGTTAGAGGCCCTCCAGACAATCGCGGAAAATGCACGAGTTCAAGGGGGCGGACGCAGTGATTCGTGGCCGACGACTGAGATCTACGAAGCCGCCAAAAATCTGCTGACGTCCGTTCGTGAGAAATCTCGCGACGCGGTCCAGGAGATGGAGATCAACGACGACGATCTGATGCTCGCCGCCGAATTGTCAGTGCGAGCGATCCGGTTGGCGAAGATCACATCTGACGCATACGAATCTGCCAAGCAGGCTCAGGGACTGCTCGACTTCGACGACCTGCTGCTGCGAGCGCGAAACCTCCTACGCGATCGCGCCGATGTTCGAGAACGCGTGGCCTCGGGAATTCGGTTGTTGATGGTCGACGAATTTCAGGACACTGATCCGATTCAGGCCGATGTGGTGCGCATGCTTTGTGCAGAAGCGTTGACGCAAGGTCGGCTGTTCCTGGTCGGTGACGCCAAGCAATCGATCTACCGTTTTCGTCGAGCCGATCCCGGCGTCTTCGATCGCGTCCGCAACGAGATCCCAGCAGCCGGTCGACTGCCGCTGAGTGTCAATTTCCGCAGTCAACCAGCCGTGCTCCATTTCGTCAATCATCTGTTTTCAGCGGGAATGGGCGACCAGTACGAAGCGCTGTCCCCCTTCGACGACGTG
>DASYEA010000505.1:0-3583 GCA_036499265.1 Schlesneria sp.
CCCATCCGATCGGCCAAGGCTCCGTCTGGAAGTCGTTGGTTCACCTGTATGCAGCCGAGTATGTCTGGCTGGAAACTTTGCTGGGAGATGATGAACCGCTTGCTCCGGGTGACTTGCCGAAGATGATCCCCGGAAATCAGCAAGGAGAATTACCGATTGCGGGCATCGAAGAGCTGAAGCAAAAGTGGCTGGTTCTCGATGCGCGTTGGAGCGACTACCTGACGACCCTTGTCCCGGACAGACTGGACGATATGGTGCCGAAGAAGGTGTCGCTGACCGGACAACTTTTTGTGACTCGCCGCAGCGATATTCTGTTGCACGTGTGCACGCACTCGCAGTACACGACGGCCCAAATCATGAACATGCTGCGACAGGCCGGCGTCTCGCCGCTTCCCGAAGTGATGCTCATCTTAATGGCGAGGCTGGAAAATAGTTGACCGAATTGGCCAAACAAAAACGGCGGTCTAAAAGACCGCCGCGCAATGGCGAACCGAAATTGCTTTCACAGCTCAGAATCCGTAACCGAATCCATCTGCCGTGTATCCCGAGACGCTGTTGAGCGGATCCGGGAAGTACATTGATGGTCCGGTCGTCATGCCGGGATTCGTGTTGGGATAGTAGTAATAGTAGTAGGACGGCTGGTAAACGTACGGCGCGTAGTAATATCGCCTCGATTTCCTGATTCGGGCTTCGGTATCCGCCGAATCAGAATGCCTTCGATCCAACACAGGTGATGAATTCAACACATGATGCTCGCCTGTTGGGTTCACCAACTCCGCTGCTTTCGGTGAAGGCGGATCTTCCGCATTCGCCTGAGGCGAAAGAGCTTGGGTTCCAAGCACAGCAACGACGGTACTTGCGGCGAACAGGCTGGATTTCACGAACTGAAACATGATGACTCCTTCAGACGCTCGCAAGGTTGAACCATTCAAATTGGTCACTCGTACTGCGAGCCTAAGGTTGAAAATTCGTACTCATTAACCATTGCAAACAAGGTGCCGGAGGACTGGTCGAAGTTCAGCCGTTTCGCTCCCCTAATTATTCGTTCGGCTCGTCATTCCACCCAAGTGGGAGATGCCTGAACTCTCTTAATCCGTGTTTCATCAGGTCCATCCGTGGCCAATTCTCTCTCTTCTTCGCCTTTGCGACCACCCGTTCGCCGTCACAGCCGTTACAGTCGGTAGGGGCCGCAGCGAAGTCACATTTAGCCGCACGCGATTCAAAGAATTCGACGCACAGATCCGACATTTGACCTACGTTTGCGGCGTCACATCGGAAACACGGCGATTCGCAGTCATATCTTTGAATTGCCGCTTTCAGGCAACACAACTTGTCGGGCCGCCAACTTGTTTTCATTTTCCAAGAGGAGTGGAAGATGCGCGACCTCGTTGTCGAAAAAGCGAGCCCATTTGCATTCGTAGTCATTGTGGTCTGGGCTATCGAAGGCCCCAGAAACTTGCTGCGCGGCGTCCTGTTCGACATCTGCATGAACGCGTGCCTGTTCTTTGGCATGCTGGCAGACTACTTCCAATAGCAACCATGCCAGCGAGGTCAGAGGAATCACTGCGATTCGTGATCAAATTCGTCGGCCACATTGTTATGGCGATCCCTCTGTCAGCGACACGCAGACCAGGTCCTTGTCTGTCCGCGCAAACACGCAGTTACCCGCGAAGGCTGGGTGAGCCCACGTGAAGTTTGTGATCTTGGTCCGACTCTGCTCGTGATATCCGTCGGGGGCAAGACCAGCCACGATCAATTCGCCGTCAGCATTCAGGATGATGGCTCGATCAGAGTCACCCAGCCAGACTAGCGATGCGTGAGGATTACGATCGCGCGGTGTCATCTGGTTCTTGTCGTCCCATCGCTTCTTTCCTGTCTGCAATTCGAAGCACGTCAGCCCGTATTGCTTATCGAGCAGGTAGACATGACCGTCGCGATACAACGGTTGTGACATCAGGCCGCGCAGGTATCGATTTTCTTCCCATGCCAGTTTGATATCGGTCGGAGTTTCTCCCAAGCGAATCGCTTTCGTGCCATGCCAGTATCCCGCGACCAAAACGATCCCCTCATGCACGATCGGCTTGGCGATGGAAACGCCATAGGTGATCTCGTAAGGGTGCGACCACAGCAACTTGCCGGTTCGTGCTTCCAGACAACGAATATGGCTCGGCGTCCAGCAGATCAGCTCGTCATGATCATGAATCCGATAAACGACCGGCGTGCAATAACCCGCCTCATCACTCAAGCTGCGCCAGATTTCGTTCCCTGTTTTACGATCAAGCATCACGACGCTGGAACCGGGATCGCCGCCGGGTTGCAGGACCAACCAATCGCCATAGACGACGGGCGATCCCGCGAATCCCCACGTTGGCAATCGGCCGTTGAAGTCGGCCAGATAATTTCGCTTCCAAACTTCAGAACCGGTTTCCGCTTTCAAGCATCGCACATCGCCAAGTGCTCCAATCGTGTAAGCGAGCCCGTCGTGGATTGTCGGTTGCGCTCGCGGCCCGTTGCCATAATCGAGCTTGCCGTAGGTGACCGGATACTCGTACTTCCAGAGTGCCTTGCCCGACGACGCCTCGAAACACAGGACTCGCTCGATTTCCGGATCAAGCTGGCGGTCCATCGTGATGACTCGCCCCTCGGCGACACTGATTCCGGCGTATCCTCCGCCGATGGGTTGCTTCCAAACCTGCTTCAGGCCGCTCGCGGGCCACGTCTCCGGAAGCTTTGGGCCGTGCCAAGTCCCGTCACCGCGCGGGCCGCGAAACTGCGGCCATTCCGTTTCGGTTTTCGTCGGCGAGTCTTCCGCGACCAGAACTGTCGCATGAACGGGGACAATCAGCGAAGCATGTATGATGATGCAGTGAATCCGAATTAGAATTCGTGTGATCTCTATCGCCATTCTTGCCACGGCCGTCTCTGAAGAACGCATTCGTCACAAACTCCAACGGATTCCGCGACACGGTTCTCGATTGCGAAGACTTCGATTTTTAACGAAATATTTTCGACGGAATAATTGTCAACAAGTACTATACTGGCGGATCACGTCTCTCACACTTCCTGACAAGGTTGTCGATTTCGCACCCGATTCCTGATTGAATCGGACTCTGATGTTGGACGTCTGGAGTCGTACACTTTGTCATTGAAACAATCTGGAAAATGGCATTGCGCTCTAATACCTTCGGGGAAGGAACTGGCTACCATGACGACGCTGACGAAAACTTGTCTGGCAATGGTTGCGACTGCGGGGCTGGTTGCCGCAGGTGTTAGCATTTCCTACGCGTTCGACGATCCACAACAGGTGAATGACCAGACGGGAGTCGACTTGAAAACCGGCTTCGCCCGCCCGTTTCCTGCCGACCAGGATAAAGCCGGTGCAGCGACAGTCGCGCCGCAACTACCCCCATCGAAAACAGGAGGAGCGATTGTGATCGGCGCCCCTCCAGAACACGCTGCTGGATCAGACAGGGCGGCTATCTCACCGAAAGCATTGCCCCAAATTTGGGATCGCAAACTGCGCAGCCCGTTGGTGAAGAAAACCGAAGCTGCTCTGGAACAGCCGACAGAAGTGAGCTTTACG
>DASYEA010000506.1:0-2917 GCA_036499265.1 Schlesneria sp.
GGAGCAAGGCGTTTGAGAAGCTCGGTTTCGACAACGCGATCGAGGCCCGTCAGCAGCGCGAAGATGACACTTGGGATCCGGAAGATGTGAACTACAACACGTTCCGCTGGATCACTGCCGAAGTTGGATTTGCGATGGGCCCTTCCCGAACGAATCCGCTTACGGGACAGATCCTTGACGCGGACATTATTTTCGATGCCAGCTTCATGCGACACTGGAAGCAGGAGTACGAAAACTTTAGCCCGACGGCTGTCGCTCATCTGTTGGGAGACCCAGCCAGCGTTACGCCAACCGATACGATTCCGTTACTGGCGGGAACCCGCGGACGCAATCTGGACTGCCAGTTGTCCGTCGGCATGCAGCATCAAATGGGATTCGCCGCCGCAGCGTTCATGGCACAGGGGATGACTGAAAAACGGGGCGAGTTGCCCGAAGAATTCCTGCATCAGGCTTTGAAAGAAGTGGTGATGCACGAAGTCGGTCACACTCTGGGTCTGCGTCACAACTTCCGGGCGAGTGCCTGGAAAACGTTGGCGGAAATCGAAGATGCCGCCAAGGCGAACGAGCCCACGGTCGCCAGCGTGATGGATTACTCGCCGGTCAACATCAATCCGGCCGGTGCGAAACAAAGCGCGTACTACACGAATACGATTGGCCCCTACGATTACTGGGCAATCGAATACGGTTACAAAGTCATCACAGGCGATGAGAACGTCGAACTCGCCAAGATTGCCTCACGCAGTGGCGAACCTGGTTTGGATTACTCGACAGATGAAGACACGGAATCGGGAGATCCTGATCCCCTGTCGAATCGCTTTGACCTGGGTAAAGACCCCGTCGCCTATGCACTGCGCCAGACTGCCGCAGTGAATGCTCTGTTCCCAAAAATTCTGGAACGATCCGTCGACACCGGTGAAGGTTACCAGCGTGCGCGCCAAGCGTTCGGGTTACTGTTCAGTGAGTACTTCCGATCTGTCAACTTTGTGGCACGCGTCCCTGGCGGTGTCTATGTCCATCGTGATCACAAAGGCGATGTCCAGGCCCGGCCACCGTTCAAGCCTGTTGATCCCGCACAGCAACGAGCCGCGATGAAACTGCTGGGCGAAACGGCACTGGCTTCACAGAAGTATGACCCACAGTTGTTGAACTCACTCGCCGCGACTCGCTGGCGGCACTGGGGGATCACCGAAGCGACTCGAATCGACTATCCGATTCATGCCAATGTATCGCTGATGCAGACCCGAGTTCTCTCGCAACTGCTCAGCCCGCTGACATTGACGCGACTGCAGGACGGCGAAGTGAAGATCGCCGCCAACGAAGACGCTTACACGATGGCCGAGCATCTGAAGCTGCTGAATGAGTCAGTCTTCTCGGAACTGAATGCGCCGCCGGCGGCCGAATTCAACAATCGGAACTCGTACATCTCCAGCTATCGACGGAACCTGCAACGCGCGGCGTTGAAGCAGATGTCGGGCATCATCACGAATGGCTTTGGCTATCCTGAAGACGCTCGAGTGCTGCTCAGAGTGCAGTTGACCGAACTCAGCCAGAAAATCGATGCCGCACTCGGCAAAGGCGATCTGAAGCTCGACGACTACACGAAGGCTCACCTGCTCGATACGAAGCAGCGGATCAAGCAAGTGTTGGAAGCTCAGCTGACGGTCACCGGGACAAACTGAGTTCTTGTCGACGACAGTCACCAACAATCTTCGCCCCTCGACAACAGTCGAGGGGCGATTGCATTTCCTGTCTGCGGAAATCGATCTAAGATGCGTTCCAAGATATAGGGAACGTATGAAGTCGCCTGACAAAACATTATCTGAGCAGTACAGCGACCATGTGAATGGGCGAACTGCGACCCCGGGCGTAAACTGGTCTGCACTCGACCAGAAGAGGCGTCGTCACATCTCTACACTCGCTCGCCGAAATATCTCAACTGTTTCGGAACTAATTGAACAGTTGCCTGATCTTCCGGATAAGTTGAAAGATTTCGCACTCTGGTGGTTTAGCATCACTCGCGAACGCCGGGCCGAGAAAGCGGTCCTCGCGATGATGAAAGGCGGCAACCACGACAGAATCACTTGTGCGGCGACGCTCAGTGCGATCCATGGCTCCCGATCGCGCAGGGAGTTTATCCGGATCGGGAGGCACGAACTGGCACAGGCCATTCCTGATCGACACTGGCTGGACGCCGTCGTTCAAGGCCTCAAGCTGGGGTCTGATGACTCAAACGATGTTGATGAAATCCTGGTAACGATCTATGAACGAGCCGATCTTCCGGGATGGTTGCGCGGCGACGCTGCCGACGCGTTAGGTGGACGTAATCGCGTCGGCGATCGGCGGACAAGTGTCTTCAGGCGCGCTTGGACAACAGCATTACAAGGCTTGTTCGATGTCGACATCGAAGTTCAGTTCTGGTCAATGTATATCGTGATGTCGGTTGCGCACACTTTCGACCCACGTCGATCAAATGCGTTGTTTTCGAAAGCCCTGCCTCAACTGCGAAAAATTGCGAAAACCGATCATCGCTTGGCTCCGGGCTATTGGTGGCCGATGTCGGCAGAAGCGGAGGATGCAATTTACGCTATCGAAAATGGCAGTCCACCGGAGAGAGATGCGTCAGACAAATGGCTTGGAAATACGGAACGCGGGCCGATGATTCGCGATTGAATACAACAGACTATTGGCTACTCCATGCGACTCTGGTTTGGATTGCTTTTACTGACAGCGACGGTTGGCTCGCTGGCCTATCTTTGGTTCACTCCCCTGCCCTTGGGGATTCCCGGTGAATGGACTTGGCAGCGGATAACGCCTGAACCTGATTTGCTGTGGAATCTGATTGGTGTGGCAGTCGCCATAGCCCTCTATGTGAGTTTCGTTGAAGTAGGTGCTCGACAGTTCCAGGCGGGCTCACGGT
>DASYEA010000507.1:0-1879 GCA_036499265.1 Schlesneria sp.
TGGAATAGTCGCCGAAGATGCCCGCACTGCCAACAGATGCCCGATCCGCAGGATGTGCAAGACTATTTCTTGTTGGAATTCGCGATCATCTTCGGCATTGTTGTCGGCGCGTTTTTATTGCTAATTCGGTTGTTCCCCGCCAAAGCAGGCGATGCTTGGCCATATATGTAAACGGATCGCAGTTGCTTTTCCGCCGACCAATCACCCAAAGCCGCCATTGCGGAGCAGGAAAAGGGGACAGGTCCAACACTGTTCGGCACAGCAGTTGATATGTGGTAGCCATCGGGGGAGCAAGGTCTTGGTGTGGTTCCTGCGGAGTCGTTGAGATCGCCGGGTGATCGAAATCAGGGGCATTCGCGCAAATTGCTGCTTAAGACCGGCGCAGCGTGAAGGGGCTCGAGTCATAGGTGATGACCGAGCGGAATTCGCGATCAGCTTTGTTTTTGAGCCTGCTCGTCGCTGGCTTTCAGCTTGGCGATATGTGCCGCCACATCCTCGGCTGACGCCCAGCCTGTCAGGAAGTAACACAGCATCTCCTGCGTTCGCTTCGTCGGTTTGCGGCCCGTCCAGAGCGCGATCATCAAGCAGGCGATGATCGCGCAGTAGGTCTGGATCGTGATTCCGTTCTGGTTGTGGCTCAGCAGGTGGCGACACCCCAGCAGGTGCTTGAACTGGCGGAAGAAGATCTCAATCGTCCAGCGATACGCGTACAACAGGGCGATGATCTCCGCGGGAACATCCAGCAGATTCGTAGCGATTCGCAGGAAGCCATCACTGTCGACGCCCGTGGAACCACCTGCGTATTTCCCCTTCGAAACGTGCGGCTTGATCTTCACGACGACCAGTCGCATGGGGTGATTGGGGCGGTCGGCCACCTTGCTGGACTGGCCCAGAAGCACGATCTGATCCGACAGCACGTTCGCCGCGCGATCGGCGTCTGTCAGTGGTTTCTCTTCGACCACCTGATACGTGCTGTTGTCACGGAGGCGGCAGACGTAACTCGAACTGTTCGCGACGATGGCGTTGAACAGGGTGAACTTCGCGTACCCTCGATCCATCACGTAACAGCGATCCGGTTCGATGGTTCGCTCCATGACGGCCCGTTCGTCGTTGGGGCCTCCACCGTCCCGCGTGACATCGATCCGCACGGGCTGATGGCGGTCGACTTCAAAGTGCGTGTGCAGTCGCCATTTCACCGTTCCCCGGCCCATCTGACGCTTCATCACCGATGCGGCCATGATCCGCGGCATCGCAGTAATCAGGGTGGCATCGACGAGCGTCAGGGTTTCGCGGAGTTCCTTCAATCGGGGATCTTTGGCAAGCGGTTGGACCTGGCCGCCTAGCTCCTGAATGATCTCAATCAGTCGAGCGGGATCGAAAACGGTCGACGCCTCCGACAGCGAGCCGAGTGCGGCACGACCGCAGCCCAATCGTTTCTGGACGTTTGGCAGTTCACTGGCCTGCTGAACGGCGCGTAAAGAGGAGCAGATGGGGTTGAACAGGTACAACAGCACCAGCAGGCAATACTGGTCGTAATGCAGGTCGCGATTGCCAGCCCGATCACGAACGCAGCCGTCGTCCTTCAATCGCTGCAGTAACGGTTGCAGTTGGTCGAAGTACTTCAATCCGCCAATATCGGATTCGGCCAATACTGGCTTTGCGCGAGGCGAACTCGCTTCCGCATCATCGGTTGGACCTTCGCTATGCGTCTCCATCGACCTAAGATAATCGATGCTGACTCACGCGCAAAAAGCGTGCCGAACAGTGTAGGGCCTGTTCCATTTCCCCGCGAATCGCAGCTAGCTTCTTGCCGAATGTTGCTGGCGCAGCAGAAGGCAAAACGCTGTCTTTCTCAAAGCTGGCGATCTCTGCTTTCAAG
>DASYEA010000508.1:0-2085 GCA_036499265.1 Schlesneria sp.
AACGGCACACGGAGTGTGCCTACTACATTCCAGAGGGGGAGGCTCCTTCGGAGCCGCGCATGTTATTGCGAAGTCATCGACATGCGCGGCTCGGCAGGAGCCTCGCCCTCCCAATCAGCAATAGGCCGCCATTTCACGACAAGACTACATGTTTGCCGTCGCGATTTGTCGATGTTCAGCGGTTGCAATTGGAGGTTCGAAGAGGGCAAGGCCGAGGCGACGGCTGGCGGGACGCAGAGCCCAGGAGGCCAGGCCGATGCTCATGATGATCAGCGGGACAATCGTCTTCATCGCAGGATCTCCCAGTTCCATGTGAGAAATCGCAGCGGCGAGCAGATTGAACGTGATTCCCGCGTAGGCCCATTCCTTCAAACGCGGTAACCGTGGAGCAAGCACGGTCAGTGCTGCCGCGATCTTGCAGACTCCAAGCATCGTGATGAAGTAGGCAGGGTATCCAAGGGCCGTGACGCCTTCCACAACCGCGTCGACACGACTGACATAGGCAAGTCCCCCGCCGAGCATGGCAAGTGCGATCAGGATGGTCATGGTCCAATAGGCGGCGTTGCGAGCGGTCATCGTCAGGTCTCCTTAATTCGTGTGCCGGAATATGGTTTCCAGAGCAGCGACGGCTGTCTGGCAGTTTGGTTTGGTGTCCTCTCCGAAACACGACGAATCGCGATGAAGAATCCGGACATGGATCTCAAAGAATTTTGGAGCGGAATCCGGAATGCGTCCAGCGGAGACGCGTAAGTCATTAGGCAGATGTCTCTTCGGGATGGCTATCAATAAGGATTCTGGTCTGTAGATTCGATCGGCTGCTCGCCCGTTGCCGGTGCATCTGGTAAGTTGTGGAGCTGCTCCGACTTTGCAACCCGCTTCCGGAACCATCTGAATGCCCGTGGAAAAATCGCTCGACGCCAAGCTCCGTTCGATTCACGCCGATCCCTTGCGATCGAAAGATTTCATCATTGCCGATGCCAAAGATGCTGACATGGCATTTGGCATGGGGGCGCCGGGCTTGAAGCGAGTGAGTGTCGAAGGGCTGCCGCCTCAATTTCGAAACCTGGCTGAGTTTCGAGAACAGATTCGTCAGATCGTCCAGCAGGGTGTCGTGGACATCATGTTGATGTCGGCCAGCACGAGTGACCAACTGACGATTGAAGAAGGTTTGTTCAAAGAGTCGACTGTCACTCCGGCCGCGCGAGCCAACGATGCCACCGACATTCATCTGCCACGAGGCGGCAAGATTCATCAAGAGGCGGCCCGTCCGTTCCGCACCGCCAGTATTGATCACATCCAGTGCGGGCATCTCGACTGTTCTCTCGAAGAGCGATCATTGGGAGCAAACCTGGGGTTGTATTCGGTGACGTTCAACAACGATGTCAAACGCGATCTGGAAACGCTGCAGCTATACAAAGAGTTTCGCGAAGAAGCCGAACGCAAAGGGTTTCGACACTTCCTGGAAGTCTTCGACCCCAACGCTCCCAAAGCGGTCTCGCCCGAGAAACTGCCGGGCTTCATCAACGATCTGATCGCGCGCACGTTGGCAGGGGTTCCCCGCGCGGGTCGACCGCAGTTCTTGAAGATTGCCTATCACGGTCCCCAAGCGATGGAAGAGCTGGTCCACTACGACCCGCACCTGATCGTCGGTGTGCTGGGCGGTTCCGCTGGAACGACGCTGGATGCTTTCAAGCTACTGCACGAAACAAAGAAGTACGGAGGTCGCGCCGCGCTGTTCGGTCGTAAGATCAACACTGCCGAGAATCAGCTCACATTCATCGAGCATCTGCGTCTGATCGCGGACGGATTGATTGAGCCGGAAGAAGCGGTGCGAGCCTATCACGGCAGCCTGCAGAAGCAGGGGATCAAACCGAATCGTTCTCTGGAAGAAGACCTCGTACTGCAAACCAACGTGATGAGCTATGCGGGCAACGGCACGAAGATCAGCATTCCACCTGCGAAGAAGTAGTTCTCGTTGTGAGCAATTGGGGCGAGGCACCGAGTGGTAACGCCGTGAAAGATTTTGTGAACTTTGAATAAACGCAGGATGTGCCACTGGTTGGCCGCTTCGGACAACCAGTGCGA
>DASYEA010000509.1:0-3988 GCA_036499265.1 Schlesneria sp.
AATCAAGAAGGCGCAGAAGTATGCTGCCGTCGGCTGTTGGAGTACCTCGGCTGATCTGTTCCTGGCTCTGACGAAAACATTGCCTGAATCCGCAGAACTGTGGCATTCGGTCGGCCTCTGTCGCGCCTGGGACGGCGAAGAAGCATCAGCGGCCGAGGCGCTGCATCGGGCCGCCCAGCTCTATGGTGATTTCCCGACCGCCGTCGAATGCGAAACGCTGGCGCAACTGTTCGATCGCTACAACAGCACCGATGTGGTCGACATCTGCACCTATGAAGCCAAGGTGGAATCGATCGGACGGCTGCTGACCGTGCTGGACGAGCAACCTCGATTCCTGCGATTCCCGGTCCCGAAAAGCTCCGAGAGCGAACCCAACGCACCCGTCGCGGCGTACCAGATTCTGGACCGTGCCAAATGGTCGGGAACAGACTTCTCGCAATTGACCCTGGATTCGATGCCGAAGTTCCAGGCTCACATTTCGATTTACGACGCCGTTGGTGATTCGCAAGAACCACCGTCGCTGTATCTGACTGGAGACCGCGGGGCCGATCTGGAAGATGCCCGTGCTCAGTTGGAATCGGCATCGCAAGGCCAGATCCAGTGGAAGACCGACAAGGCACAGCCCGAAGTGACAGGCGCGGTCCCCGCGGAATCGCAACCGCTGCGTTGGCGCTGGAGTCTGCCTGAACAGACGCCGATTCGCCTGAACCGCGAACTGAAGCAGCAGCAGTGGGAACGGATCCTCAACGACGGCTGGCTCAACGCGACTCAGAAGTGCCTGGGCGGGCAGTCACCGGCTCAAGCGGCGACGGATCCACATCATAAAGTGGCCCTGGAAGCGGCCTATTACGTGTTGGATGCGCATTGCCAGCAGCAGTCGTACGACTTGGATCTGAAGGGGGCTTTGGGGCGGTTCGGCCTGGAGCCGCTGGCCCCGCTGGATGTCCACGAATCGACGTCGCTCAGCATGTTGTCCGTGATGCAGATGCATCGCCTGCCCATCGAACAGTTGTCGGATGTGCAGTTGGTCTCTGTCGTGAACCGAGCCTTGTTGACTCGTCACGAAGGCTTCCTGTATCGCGTTCTGAAGGCTGCGTTCGAACGACCTGGTTGCGAAAACGAAATCGACTTGCCACGCAGCTTGCGAGCCATCGTTGAACTGTGTGCGACTCAAGGTCGTCGCGACGAAGCGTTGCAATGGATCGAAGTCGCTCGCAGCAAGCCAACCGGCAGCAAGTCTGCATTCGAGTATCAATGGAATTGGGATATGACCGAGTTGGCACTGCGTCTGGAAGAGCCGAACGATCCGGCTCTGAAGCCACTGCTTGATCGGTTCGTCCACTTCTATTCGCCCAAGGTTCCGCAGATGCGCGGGTACATCGAGAACATGCTCGCGCAGTTCGGCGTTCCTTCGCCCTGGGAATCGATCAGCCTTGTCGGAGCGGGGGGCGTTTCGGCTGGTGGACTCTGGAACCCCGATGCTCCAGCAGCGGCTCCGGCCGGCCAGTCCAAGCTTTGGCTACCAGGCCAGTAAGGTATGAACGACACGCGGACAAACGACGAAGCTCTGATGCACCGAGCGTTGGAGCTCGCTCGCCGAGGAACCGGTCATGTCGAACCGAATCCCGCGGTGGGCGCTGTCGTTGCCGATGACCGGGGCCAGATTGTCGGCGAAGGCTGGCACGAACGGTTTGGTGGTCCGCATGCGGAAGTCAACGCACTGGCCGCAGCGGGCTCGGCCGCACGCGGAGCCTCACTCTTCGTCACGCTGGAGCCCTGTTGCCACTTCGGCAAGACGCCTCCCTGCTCCAAGGCCGTCATTGCCGCAGGTGTGCGCCGAGTGGTCATCGCAGCCCCCGATCCCGCAGTCCACGGGGTGGGTCGCGGCATTGATGAGTTAAAGGCCGCCGGGATCGATGTTGAAGTGGGCTTGCTTGGTGAACAAGGTCAGCGGCTGATCGCACCCTTCACTCGATTGATGACCCGCGGTCTGCCCTGGGTCCACGCGAAGTGGGCGATGACGCTCGACGGCAAAATCGCAACGACGACAGGTTCGTCACAGTGGATCACGAACCCATCCTCGCGGGCCATCGTCCATGAACTGCGCGGCCGTATGGATGCGATCGTGACCGGAATCGGCACCGCCCTCGCCGATGATCCGCTGCTGACCGCACGGCCCGCCGGTCCACGAACCGCCACTCGAGTCGTCCTCGATTCCCAATGCCGTCTCTCGATCGATTCTCAACTGGTTCGCAGTGCGCTGGGTGTCCCATTGTTGGTCATCACGACCGAGTTCGCACCGCCCGAGCGAATCGAGAACTTGCGACAATCGGGCATCGAAGTGCTGATCGTTTCCGCCTCGTCGCAACGGCAACCGGACCTGTTGGAGGTGGCCCGCGAACTCGGACGCCGACGAATGACAAATATCCTCGTCGAAGCAGGCGGGCAGGTGCTCGGCAGCTTCTTCGATCATGGTCTGATCAACGAAGTACATGCATTCATCGCCCCGAAGCTGGTCGGCGGACAAAGTGCCCCCTCACCGATTGGGGGGATCGGCATTGGTTCGATGACACGAGCCCTTCAGGTCAGTTCTCAGGACATTCGGACTCTTGATGGCGATGTCTATCTTCGCGGCGACATCACGTCCCCCACATAGTTCGTCTCGCGGCTGAATGACGACGCGATGGATTTGAATCGGCTGCGACGGTCCCACCGTCTACATGACAAATTGCATCATGTGCTCTTCCGTGGCTTCCAGCTACCCGCTTCCGTGTCTAATTCGGTGATGGATCGGGTTCTTCAGTAGTGGGTCAATTTGAAGTCAGGTCCGGACTTGTGAGTGGCTGGAAGCAATGTCAGTCGATTGGCACTTGGGCGATCCATGCGCGGAGCCAATCACCTACGCGATGCACATTGACCACCTGCTCTTCGCCTTGTTCGATTGCAATTCGCAGTTGTGCCTGAACCGTCTGTGCTTCTTTTAGCTGGACGTATTGCATCCGATCCAAAGCCTCGGTATGCCCACAAAGCTGGTTGGCGAAATCGCTCACGCGAATCTGCCCAAGTTCCAATTCATCAGCCAACGCACTCAGTTGACCCACAATCCTCGCATTTGACATTGCCGCAACCTTTGGTGGCTCCAAAACGAAAAACCCCCAGCATATCGCCGGGCTTGCTCGTTTCGATCCCAATCTCACGCCCTCTTCCGTGGCTTCCAGAGAATCAGATAGGCGGAGAGGAAGGTCAGAGGAAGGACGAGGGACCAGTAGGGAATCGCAACTGCTGTGGCAAGAGGTCGCTTCCTACCAGTCAATTCGAACGTACCAAGGCGGAATCCGCACCATTGGTGTGTCCACCGAAACATGCCGACTCTGCCGTGTTGCCAATGGTTTTCTTCGGGTTCATCTCGTCGAAGTAGAACAGTTTTCCATAACAACAGCCGACTCCCCATCGGGAAATGCACCCAACAGAGGGACTGCTTCACGGACAGAAGTTTTTCGGCCATCTTCTGTCCGATGGGCACGTTAATTTCGTCTCTAATAGAAACGCTTCTGACCCAGCCGACGGTGAGCACGCACGCCATCACCAACGTCACCACTCCGATCTTTCGCCGCCAGCCGTGGAAGAAGGTGTGCATGGAGCATTCGTTCAGAGGCGGGGGTTTCCGATTTCGCTAATCTATGGCAGGCCAGTTCACGTAACCAGCCTCGAGACCACAGGAATCCAGCATCGGCGCATCATGCTTGCTGGCAAAGCCGCCTCGCTCTCCCAAATACAAAATCGCAGCGTCATCGCGGACATTGAGCCACGATTACATATATTCGTGAGCAGAACTCCGCACGGTCATCTAGTGGTCGACCAAGTTTCATTTGATTGGTTGGAGCACTGGGTAGAGTCTCTTGAGCTTGACTCGTGCGTCGGCCGTCGTGAATTGCCAGTCGACTCGAATCTGTTTTTCGTTTCGATCACGCGTCCACGCAGCAACTTC
>DASYEA010000510.1:0-7365 GCA_036499265.1 Schlesneria sp.
AACCGCGTGACCTCATTGAATTCAGCGACTGTCGGATCTGGAGGTGTCGTCAATGAAACTCAGTGGACGTACAACAATTTCGAGCAATCGATTCAGACCTATCAGTCTCATGCAGGAGCAGTGAACTCGTCTACCACGCCAAGCGTCCAAGTCGAATATGCCGATGGCTCGACGAACACTATTCGTCCGACAGCATTGATCTATCCTAACGGACGGGCCGTGGCATATGATTACGGTGTTTCAGCAGGGATCAATGATGCAGTGAGTCGGATTGCCAGTCAGATTGATGGCGATTTGTTGTCAACCCACCTGGCGGATTATCACTATCTAGGGCTCAGTGGTGTTGTGAAGCAGAATTCTTCCGAGGCAACGCTCGAGTACACACTTGTCAGTCTGACCGGTGGCGACGATCCTGTGACCGGCGATATCTATGCCGGCCTCGATTCGTTCGGCAGGATTCGCGATCTTCGCTGGCGGAATACAGCCGGCAACACTGACTTGTCTCGCGTGCAATACGGATACAACCGTGCCTCCAGTCGGACATGGCGCGCGAACCCGTCCGATCCCGGCCAGCATTTCGACTGGCTGTATGGATACGACGGCCTGCAGCGAGTTACCGGCGGCCAACGCGGCACACTCAACGGAACTCAGACGGCAATCACCGATCCTCAATTCGGCCAGTGTTGGACTCTCGACAATACTGGAAACTGGCAAGGATTCCGGCAGGATGGCAGCGGAAGTGGCACATGGTCGCTCCAGCAGTCTCGGGTGATCAACCCAGCTAATGAAATCACGAGCATAGTCAACTCAGTCGGAGCGGCCTGGGCGGATCCCGTGTATGACTCCAATGGAAACGTGACGACGATGCCGCAACCGGTCGATCCAACAGCTGAGTTTACCGCAACGTACGACGCGTGGAATCGCATGGTGAAACTCGTCGATACTGCCAGCGGCGACACGGTCCAGGAGAATCAATACGACGGCCGCAATTACCGAACGGTAGTCCAAAGTTACACCTCAGGCGCGCTGTCAGAGACGCGGAATGTTTACTACACCGATGGCTGGCAGGAAGTGGAAGGGCGGCTGGGAACCGCCCCTGAATCGGCCGATCCTGATCGTCAATTCTCTTGGGGAATTCAGTACATAGACAGCTTGATTTGCCGTGAACGGTCGGTGAACGGGATTCTAGATGAGCGTTTCTATGGCTGCCAGGATTCTAATTGGAATATGACGGCCATCGTGGACATCAGCGGGGATACTGCAGAGCGATTCGAATACACTCCGTATGGAAGCACGACATTCCTGTCTTCGGCGTTCCTCGTGCGGTCTGGTTCTGCCTACTCCTGGGACATAACCTACGGAGGTTACAAATGTGATACGAACTCAGGGCTTTACGCAGTGCGGAACCGGAGTTTCAATCCAACGGTTGGCTGTTGGCTGACGCGAGATTCGCTGAGTCACCAGAATCTCTACCTTTATGTTGGGGCAATGCCTCTACATTATGTAGATCCCCTGGGACTTGAGGCCGAAGCTGCAGGTTTCGGAAAAAGCGGAGCGACCAACATTATAGAACTGGAGCAAGGGGGCGGGTGGCTCGGCACATTGTGGTATCAGAATTACGGAGTCGGTGGTGGAATTGCTGACGATTTTGAATTCAAAGGCCTCAAGAATTGGAGCGATTTCAAATGGGATGGACTGAATCTCTGGTTCAAATATCCTGCTGAGGTGCCAGCGCCTCCAGAGTTCAATGGAGCATCTGACAAGATGCTTGACATGATTAGAAAGGCACTGGATGACTTCTTGAACCAACAAAAGAAACCTTGCGGACCCCCCACCCTTCCACCCGGCCTTTTTCCAGATGAGTACGACAATCAATTTCCACCATATAAGACTCCAGATTCTGATTTTTACATACCACCTGGACAAATTGATGTTCCAAACGGACCTTATTTCGATCAGTACAATGACATCGGATGATTGTACATTTATTTATGCAAATGCACCTAATCACTGTTGAGGTCTGACATGTACCGCATGGTGTTTTTGTTCGTCCTAATGACGTGTGTGTTGCTTATCCGTACCAGTTTCTCGCAGCAATCCAATGAATTGGCGATCGTTTCAAATGAAACTACGATCACGACGATATCTGGAGACGCTGAAACTCTCAGGGTTGGTTCGATCATAGCCATTGAAGCAGTTCTCGCTGACAATAGCGGTTTTTTGGCGGCCGCAGAGCGAGTCTACTTAATTGATGGGTCCACCAAGAACGATGACATAATTATTGGAGTTGTGCCACGATTAAATGTCGTAACGCCAGATAAAGCGATCTCTGTGTTCAATCAACGCCTACTGTCAAAAGATGAAGACGTGCCATCTCTGCTTGGAAGAGGCAATGCCTATATTTGCATCAGAGAGGTGACTAAGGGGCTTGAGGACTTTAATCGTGCAATCGGCCAGCAGCCGGACAATCCTGTACTCTTCGTGCGGCGGGCAGAAACATTGCGGCGCATTAAAAGCTACGAAGCAGCTGCAGCTGATAGCGAGAAGGCGATCGCATTGGCACCGGATATGGTGCCGGCGTTATTGGCACGAGCAAGAATTCGCAGCGATGTCGGACAATTCGCATTGGGGATCGAAGACTGCGAATCTGCCCTCAGAATTAACCCGAATTCTTTCGGTGCTTATCGGTGCCAGGGATGCCTTCACATTCTTCAAGGGGATCTTGCGGCCGCTCATGCCGACTACGTCAGACACTCCCAATTATCCGCAAAGCACGTTGGCCGTCTGGAACCGAAGGACGAAACGAATCTAGTCCAAAACAGCGTGAAGCCGTCCGTGAATTTGCAGTCGGAAGCGAAGACGAGAGAAAGAGATTGGCCGCATTGGACTGCAGTAATGGATTCGATACCGTGCATTCGCGAACGCTTCTTGTTGCGGACGATTTGCGGCAAATTCGAAGGTCGTGAACGATCCGCATTTGATGATGTGAATGCTGCGCTGCAGTTGCGCATCACTCCTTCAATGGAATTGCGGCTTCGACACTCCGTCTCCACGAGATTATTAGATGCAAAAAAATACTCAGAAGCAAATAAAAGCCTGAGCGAATCGATTCGCTTTGCAGTTGATACCGCAAATGCGAGTGGGCCAGGGCTGAGTATTCCTCAGCTACTCGTTGAGAGGTCACGATCATGGATCGCGATGGAGAGAATTCAATTTGCAATTGCTGATTGCACAGAAGCAATTAGACTTGATTCTTCGATGGTTCCTGCATTGATTCTGCGCGGGGCGTGTCTGCGTAACATCGGCAATTTCGATGGCGCAATTGCGGATTATGATCGGGCCACAGACCTCAACCCTAATTGTCTCCCAGGCCATTTCGGTCGAGCGGTGACGAAAGGGATGCAGGGAGATTCGAAAGGTGCAATTGCGGACGCGACGATTGTTTTGAATTCTCAGGATATTCCGCCGGAATTGTTGAAAAGCACATTGAAAGTGCGTGCGACAGCTGCTGCAGAAATTAGGGCATTCGACGATGCCATCGCTGATCTTAGCCGCCTTATCGAATCGGATTCTAGTGATATTGATGCTCACCGAATGAGGATTTCATGCTGGTTGGAGAAAGGGGAAATTGACAATGCATTATCCGGTTGCGATCTTGCCCTACGAACCTCTCCGCAGCATCCGGTGTTGCTCAATTGTAGAGGTCTAACTCTCCACCGCAAAAGTGACTTTGACGAAGCGATCACGTCCTTTAACCTAGCACAACGCTGCGCGCCTGGGATGTCAGTTACATACTGCAACCGCGCGCTAACATGGCTTGCGAAAGGAGAGACAGACAAAGCCCTCTCAGACTGCGATGAGGCCGTGCTCATCGATCCGAAATCACCAGTACCGCTGCTGTATCGAGGCTTGACCTTTGGCGCAAGGCACGAAATCACTATGGCGCTTAAGAACTTTGACCGCGCAATTGAGCTGAACCCCTCGATTGCGGCCGCCTATCGTTGCCGTGGTATTTTAAGGCTTGAAGCTGGAGGGCTAGAGAAGGCTACCGAAGATTTCAAGAAGGCCATTGAGCTTCACCCCACCGATCCTCGCACGTGTAACGCGGTCGCAAGATTTCGCGCCTCATGCGGCGACCCGAAATATTGCGATGCGAAAGAGGCGATTGATTTGGCAACAAGAGCCTGCCAACTGACTGAGTGGAAGGTTGCAGCTTACATCGAAACATTATCAGTCGCTTTCGCTGCAGACGGCAATTTTGACGGGGCGACGAAGCAACTGCAGCGTGCGATCGACATGGATCCAACGCACCTTGCAAAGAAACGCCTCGCGATGATGGCTCAGTACAAGAAGAATATCCCATACCATCAGAACGATATGGAATGGTTAAATGTGAACGATGTCACTCCTTAACAATCATATAAATGCGTGTGCTAGAACTAGCTCTCGCGGGGCCCAAAAAGGAAAAGATCCATCATTGAGTAAAGAAAAGGTGCCAGGCACCATTTTGACCGGAGGGCGACCACTGCGAGCCGCCGAAGCCGGGTCTGTTTATCATGTCCTGAAGCGCGCCAACGCACGGATGGTAATCTTTGGGACGGATTAGGATGACGGCTGCAGCTCGGGGACAGGTCCATAATTGGCTGGGAGTCCAAGAGCCAATAGGGTTTTGCGATATCATGCCAAGGGCCAGTCGAATCACTCCGGGTGGGATGGTTTTTCATGTGCTCAATCGCGGCGTGGGGCGGCAGCGGTTGTTTGACGAGACGGGCGACTACGCTGCGTTTGAAGACGTGATCGAAGAGACGCTGGTCAAACAATCGATGCGAATCTGCTCGTATTGTGTGACGCCCAATCATTGGCACCTTTTGCTGTGGCCCGAGGGCGACGGGGATCTGGCGGCGTTCATACAGCGGCTGACGGTCACTCACGTCACTCACGTCACTCGCTAGCAGAAGCACAAGCGGCGCGTCGGTGAAGGACATGTGTACCAAGGACGTTTCAAGTCGTTTCCCGTTGAGACGGACGATTACTTCTACCAAGTGGCGCGGTACATCGAACGCAATGCGCTGCGAGCCAATTTGGTGCAGCGAGCAGAAGACCGGCGATGGTCCAGCCTCTGGCGACGCGAGCAAGGGACAGTCGACCCGCGCCGCCTGCTGAGTACCTGGCCCCATGCCACGGCCTCGCCACTGGGCAGAACGGGTCAACGAACCGCAAACCGACGCCGAGTTGCAGTCGCTCCGCCGCTGTGTCTTACGAGGCCAACCGTATGGCTCTTCCGCCTGGATCGAACAGACCACCCACCAACTCGGTCTCGAGTCGACACTCCAACCTCGAGGCAGATCTCGAACTTCCTTGTGAAATAACTCGTAATTGGACCTGTCCCCATTAAGCACCCCATTAAGCAGACCTTGTCGCGTTGGAAATTTGACAATCTATCCGTATTTGCAAATCGTGATTGATAGCGAAGGTAACATCGTTAGGATCAATCGGGACGACACAGGAATCGGCATACAGGGCAACATCCCATTTGGTCGGAAGTGATAACTCTTTCGTGAGGGAATCCACAATGGTTTGTCTACGTCAGTTGCTCCCAGCTTTGATATGTGCAGTGGCATTGAGCACTTCCGCACAACCAGCCGTGGCGTCCGACACGTTGCAAATGGCGATTGTAGCTTCTGACACCGGCCTTCAGACGTCTGACGGGACCATAGTTACGCTGAGAAGCGGTTCGTTGGTTAGCGTAATTGAATCATCCGGCGAACGGCATCGGATAATCACAGAGCAGATTCATCTATTAGAGAAGTTAGATATCGCAGATGAGAGCATTGAAGGCTGGGTCGCCGCCGCGAAATTGATGTCACCAGGCGATGCTCTTCGTACAGCGAACCAAGTTGCCATGGATGCACCGGGAGTTGGATTTGCTTTGCTGGCGCGAGCCAATGCAAATTTGGCTTTGCAGCAACCGGAAAAGTCGATCGCCGATTTGGATCGCGCCGTCGACCTGAATGATGGTAATCTGGTGCTCTACGTGCTCAGGCGTGCGGAAATCCTACGCAGACTGGGACGATATGCCGATTCAATTTCGGACAGCACAATTGCACTGAAAAAGTCACCTGACCTCGTCTCGGCATATCTCGTACGCGCGAGAGCGAAGTGCGATACGGGCCGATTTCAGGATGCGATAGCGGACTGCGACCATGCTCTGACGCTGAATCCAAAGTCATTTACGGCAATGAATTACCGCGCCTATACCCATATGGTAAGTGATGATATCGCCAAAGGTCTCCGCGACCTGAAGGAGAGCCATCGTCTACAAGGGCGATTGCCTTTGATCGCTCAAAAGGTAAATGCAGCATTGGTAGCTGCGTGGGACGCGAGCAGAGGAATCGTGGAGGATTGGCCAGCGATGCGGCGCTTTCAACTAGTTGCCAGATCATTGCCAGGGATTACGGAGTTGATCGTGCTTTACGGCGTTAGAGCTGAGCAGAGCGAGGAACCTGAGATAGCTCTAGTTTATCTTTCCAATGTTTTGACTCTACCACTACCACGTCATGCGGAGTTGCGTGCATATTATTACCGAAGTCGCGCTTACGGGATGCTGAGGGACCACTCATTGGCGCAAAAAGACATCGCGTCCGCCATTCGTATCGCAGATGCCGTTCCGGCACCGACATCTCAGCGGTTAACACGAGAGACCTTACTTGCTGATCAAGCTTGCTGGCTCGGTGCGGAGTTGGCGGATGCCCATGAGCATGACAAGGCGCTTGTGCGATATGAAGAGGCACTTCGGTGGAACCCCAATTCGATTTCCGCAGTCTCTGACCACGGATTCGTGATGTTGCAAAAAGGAGAATTCGAGAAAGCTCGCTGCGACTTTAGCAAAGTGCTTGACAGCTCAAACATCGGCTCGCGGACACGCAGTCGAGTGCTCTGCGGGCGCGCGTCGGCCTTCTGCAGCCAAGACAAACTGCCCGATGCCCTTACAGATCTGACATCTGCAGTTGAAATCAGGCCGGAGTTTATCGATGCCTGGGGCTATCGGGCAATCATTTACGCCAAGATGGGGGAATTTGAAAAGGCGAATGATGATTGCGTTGAATGCATCGTGTTAGCGCCTCATAGCGGAATTCCGTACCGATCTCGCGCAGCGGTGTCATTAGTAGCTGGGAAACTGAATAAGTCCTTGCTTGATTACGGTCGCGCGATCGATTGCGGCCTACAGGATGCCGCTACATATTCGCGCCGTGGTTATATTCGCTGGAAGGTCGGGCAATATGAGTTGGCCCTCAACGATTTTGAGCGAGCCATTCGCTTGGATCCCAATTGTTCGATCGCCCATCGAGGACTTGGCGAATTGCG
>DASYEA010000511.1:0-8659 GCA_036499265.1 Schlesneria sp.
AAGATCCCTTGCCAGCGGTGCAGTCATCGCGAACGAGTTGCCGTCGACAACCAGTCCCTCTCGTTCCAGCTTTGCGGTCCCGACCAACCGCGCATGCATGGGGCCGATCTGATCCTTCGCATCCCGAGTAAAATCCCAAGCGGCGATGGGAACTGGTAGATCGGGTGAAGGAACTTCGCCAGGCGTTCGACTCCGTTCAGCCAGGATCTTTTCGCGAATCGGCGAGTCCTGTTCTTGCAACTGCTTGGTGAGCAACTCGATTCGGGCCTGCCAAGCTGCCAATTGCCGTGTTGTTTCCGGCGGAGTGAACTCGCGCTCTCCATGATCTGCACCCGCCAAGGCCGAGGCGATCTGGTAGTACTCTTTCGCGGTGATCGGATCAAACTTGTGATCGTGGCAGCGGGCACAATTCACTGTCAGCCCGAGAAATGTTTGCCCGACGACACCGATTGTGTCCTCCAGTTCATCCTGCCGCATCGTCGCGCGCATGCGATCGACAACGGGCACAACCGTGTCATGCGGGCCGGCGACCAGAAACCCAACCGCTTGCATCGCGGCCACGCTATTGGGAGCGATGATGTCACCCGCCAATTGCCAGCGAACAAACTCGTCGTACGGCATATCCCGATTCAGAGCTTGCAACACCCAATCACGATACGGCCACGCATTTGATCGCGGCAGATCGCGTTCGAACCCGTTGCTCTCACCGAAGCGGACGATATCCAGCCAGTGCCGCGCCCACCGTTCACCATAGTGAGGTGACGCCAACAACCGATCGATCAGGCGTTCATAGGCATCGGGACGATCATCCGCGAGAAACTCGGTGATCTCTTCCGGTGCGGGGGGCAGGCCGAGCAGATCGAACGTGACGCGACGGATGAGGACTCGGGAATCCGCGGGCGGGGCGGGTTCAAATCCGCGCGCATTCAGTTGAGCGACGATGAAGGAATCGATCGGTTCACGGACCCGCGACATGTCACCGACCGTCGGACAAACAACTTTTGACAGAGGCTGCAGCGACCACCAGTCGTAACCTGCGCGTTGCTCGGTCGAGACTTTTAGCGGGTTCAGGGCGCCGCCGGTCCAGACCGCTCCAGCTTCAATCCAGGATTTGATCGCCGCCTTTTCATTATCAGACAGAGGATGCTTGGGGGGCATTTCATCGGCGGAAATCCGTTGCCAGACCGAACTCTCTTCCGGCTTGCCGGGAACCACTCCCGCGCCACTTTCGCCCCCCGTTCGGAGCTTCTCTGCAGAAATCAGATCCAGGCCCCCTTTGGCTTCGTCGCCCGTGTGGCACGTCAGGCATTTCGACATCAGCAACGGGGCGATCGATTTCTCGAATTGGCCTGACGGAACCTCGGCTGAGGCTGCAACCGAGGTCATCGCGACGATGGCCGTCAGCAACCCTGCAACGGGCGATCGAAATGAGACTTGCATCAGCACCCTCCGAGACCAATCAATAACAGCCGATTCACCTAGGCTACCGGTCTCTTCGGCTTGTCGCAACAGGGCTTGCGGCGGCGCAAACATGGTCTCTTTGCGTTTCTCCCACCAAGCGGGGTGGCCTAAGAACCAAGCACGAGAGCCAAACGTGCGGGCAGCGGCACCGACGAGCAACACCGCGACGTCATCGCCGAGATCTGATTGCAATCTACTTCTGAAATTGAACTTGCGGCAAACACGCGCGCTAGAAACTTCTGCGGCACGGCATTTCCGATATGAGCGACAACGGCCGAATTGCGATTATCAGGGAGTTCGAGATGAAGTGGATCACCCATCTGACCTGTTGGTTCAGTCTGTTCGGACTGTTTTCCTTCGGGTCGGCATTGGCGGAATCCCCGGTTGAAGACTCATCCGCTTCGCGACCCGTCCAAATCACTCTGAAGACATCGGGGCCCTGGAAGATCGTCGAGTCTCCCAATTTCCGCTGCTGGTCGCAGTTGTCTGAAAACGAAGCAAGACAACTCACCGAAAGCTGCGAAGCTTGGCGTTCACGACTGCGAACGGCTTGGATCACGGAAGCGGATCGAGCCGACTGGACTCCGAAGTGTGAAGTCTACGTGCATACGAACCAGGCCGCCTACAATCAAACGCTGCGGCGTCCCGGCGATGCCTCTGTTGGTTCTACATCCATGAATTTCGATCAGGGTCGAACGGTCTATCGTCGTATCGATGTTCGAGCCGACGCCAGCGACTGGTCGAACGCGGCCTTACCGCACGAATTAACACACGTGGTCTTGGGCGAACGTTTCGGCGGTCATGCGTTGCCCCGCTGGGCAGATGAAGGGATCGCCATGCTCAGCGAGTCCGCCGAGAAACATCGCGAGCGACTTGAGAATTTTCAGAACGTGTTGACCTCGCGAACTACCTTCCGAATCAATGATCTGGTCACCGCGAAGGGAATGCCTGCGCCGCATCTTCGGGATGCGTTTTACGGACAGAGCCTGGCGTTATCTTCGCTGCTCGTTCGCAAGTCGACCCCCGCGAAGTTCGCCGATTTCATCGAAGAGTCGATCCGAATCGGACACGATCAGGCTCTTAAGAAGCACTACTCTCTCAACGGCGTGACCGCCTTGCAGCAGGAATGGAACGACTGGGTCAAGCAACCTCAGTCAGTCTCATTCGTCAGCCTGCCAATTCAAGTTGGCAAGGCACCAGCGGTGGCCTTGATGCTCGAATGAGCCGATCAGCGCATTGAGCTGATCAACTTCGCCAAGTGTCATTCACCACGTCCGACGGTGGCATCGTTTTGGCCTCCAGGCTTACGATCTGGAAATGTTGTTGCCAGAACTACTGCGGCGCGCTACGCTTTGCGATAATGTTCCGTGGCGTTTCCCTTTGTGCTCAACCGTGGATTAAAGGAACTGCATCATGATGAAGCCTTTGTTAGTTGCTGCGTTGGCAATCGTAGGATTGAGTTTGACAGCGGATAGCGTTCAGGCGGGTCGACGTTGTTGTCGTGCCCAGCGAAACTGCGGGTGCGCATCCGCCTGCAATACCTGTGCATCGACATGTAACACATGCTCGAATGGCTGCAATGCGGTCGCGCCAGCTTATAATAACGCCGGACAGGTGACCGATCCAAACACGGCACCACCGCCACCGCAACAGACGACCAGCACGAATGCTTACCAAAGCTACTCGTATGAACCCGCTGCGGCTCCGATCGCGAACAGCCAAGTGACCGGTTTTCCAGTCGCTCCGCAGTCCTATCAACGAACGCCGTCCAGCTTTCAGTTCCGCGGCGATCGCAAGGCCCTAGGCAATTATTAGTTCGAGACATTGGTTCAGGCCAGACTCTACGTACGGAGACGCTTCCCGGGCGTGGAGTCAGCTTGTTCTTTGGCCCATTGCGGTTCAAATCCAAGCGTCAGACTGCGTCTTGCTGAACCTGCCAAATTCGACTACTGTTTCGGACCGTCAATCTGTCAAATCGAAGAATGACGGCAGTTAAGAGCTGACTGCTTGATTATTGGCGTCGAAGGGAGTCGACGATGGGCTGGACCCGGAATACGGGGACCGTTGTTTCGCTGGCCGTTCTGGCATCGGTCGTCGCGAACATTGCTGTACATCGCCATTTCGAAGATCGCGCACAGCGATTGGCGACAGTGGCAGAGCCGTATCCTGGGGCATTGATTTTCGATGCGCCGTCGGCACTCTCTGACGATAATAAAGCGTCCACCATTCCACGATCACTCGAAGATCTGGAACTGACGCGACCAAAGGGCCTACTGACCCTCGCGCTGCAGTCTGTGGAAACCGATGACGCCAACGGGCAATCCATCCCGAATCCGGTTCCGCTACCTCAAGATGCGGTCCCCCTTGAAGCACATGAACCATCGGACGAACCTCACGGCAAAAATAGCTTCGAGCATCAGGCCGTTAGAAGCGTCATCGAAGACGAGTTATCAGAATCGTCACGCGAAGAACGCGATATCTGGTTCGACGAATTGAAGACGTTGCCCGCCGGAGTCGTGCGTGATCTGCTGCAAGTTCGGAAGCAGCTTCGGTCTTTACCACGGGCCCTGCACAAGCAAGATCCTCCCGCGGTCGCTGCTCCAAGAGTTGCGGAATTGCCGGCCGAACCGGCATCGCAGATTCGACGCCAATCGCAGCCCGACTGGGGTCCGACCATGACAGCGCTCGACCAGGCCAGCACGCTGGCAAGACATAACATCGCCAATTCCACAACATGGGGTTACAAGCGTCTTCGCATCAACCTTGTCGACGCCTATGAAGAGGGCTGGCACGATGCGGCCGAACGCCGGTCGGATACTGCTGAGCCGACCCCACTCAATCAGCTTCCCGTTCTGGGATGCCGCCTGGGCGAAATCCTGTTGGACATGAGCGAAGGCATTGAGGAGAACACCGGAAATGACCTCGATCTCGCAATTCAGGGAGATGGTTTCTTCATCGCGACACGTAACGATAAGCCAGTCTACACTCGCTGCGGTTCGTTGACATTGGATGGTCAACGCCGATTGTGCTTGGCACTTCCTGAAGGCTCGCTCCTGCTGGAGCCAGTCATCACGATTCCAGCCGATTGCGTTGAAGTTCAGATCGCGGCCAGCGGTGCCATCTCGGCATTCCGAAATGCTGACGTCGCTCCCGAGGTAGTTGGACAACTCAAGCTTGCCAGATTTCCCAATCCATCTCGCCTTCGTCCAGTCGGTGGTACATTGCTAATCCCAACAGCGGGATCGGGGAGTGCCGACATCGGCGAACCTCAGAAGAACGGCCGCGGTTTGATTGTTCAGGGATTTCTTGAGCTATCCAACGTCGACTCTGAAAAAGAACTGGCTGACATCGAACAGTGGCGTCAATTGCTGCAGTCGTTCCCCTCGACGAGTCGCCCCCTGACTGCGAGCGGCAAAGAACCACATTCGCGTTAGTGACAAGGGACTTGTCACTGCGACGGTTGCAGGTTATTCATTGTCGCATCGACCCAGCCGTGCTCGCGGCGCAATCGACTTCATTTCTACAGAGGGGCGGTTGTCATGAAAATCGTACACGAGTTCCGTCAGTTCGTTCAGCGCGGAAATGTCGTCGACCTGGCAGTCGGCGTGATCATGGGTGCCGCTTTCGGCAAGATCGTCACCTCTCTGGTGGCTGACATCATCATGCCTCCCATCGGATATGTGATTGGCGGCGTCAATTTCAAAGATCTCCATTTTGAGCTCCCGAAAGTTAAGCTGCTCAATCCAGATCTTAAGCCAGCGACGATTAACTACGGCGCGTTCCTTCAAACGACGTTCGATTTTCTGATCATTGCGATCTGTATTTTCCTAGTGGTCAAGGGAATGAATGCCTTGTCACGCAAGCCAGATCCGACGCCGCCGCCGTTGACCGCTTCTGAAAAGTTGCTCACGGAAATTCGCGATCTGCTGAAGCAGCAACAAGGCCCGACCGAGGAGTCGGCCCCCTAGGCTTGCGATTCAGCCCATCGACGGAAATGATTGCCCCGAAGATCTTTACACAGATCCGGGGCTTTTTCTTTTTGTACCCGGCAAATTTCAAAGAATAATGGCGACCGCTGCCGCATCGTTCTTCTTGCAGCACGATGATTAGCCACGCAGGAGGAAACGTTGGTGAGTGACGACGGCGACCCGACCCACTCGGGACGGCCGGGCTCACCCGAGCGGCTGTCGGCAGATGCCGTCCGCGCTTTGTATCTGCTGCATGGTCGAGACCTCCAATTATTTTTGACGGGAGTACTCAAGAACAGGGACGCGGCTCAGGACGTTTGCCAGGCCACGTTTCAGCGATTGCTCGAATCGGGACACGAAGCAAAAGAAGAAACGACTCGCGGTTGGCTCTTCAAGGTCGGTTTCAACGAGGCCTTGGCGTGGCGACGAAAAGAATCACAACGAGACAAATTCCATCGAAAAACAGCCGCGACGGCTGATCAAGCAAATATCGAACTCCCAGTGCAGTCACTGGTGCGAGCAGAAGAAATCGAGACGTTAAAGCGACTGCTGCAGGACCTGCCGACGGAACAACAATTGGTAGTCAGGCAGCGAATTCAAGAAGATAAGACCTTTGCTCAGATTGCAGATGAACTGAATCTGCCGCTCGGAACAGTCCTCACGCGAATGCGGCTGGCAGTTCAGAAGTTACAAAAGTGGTTTGGTTGAGAGGTCGGTGGTCCATGTCGGTTGATAACAATGATCGAGATTGGCTGGCCATGCAGTACGTGCTTGGCGAGCTTTCCGATGTCGAACGAAACGCCTTTGAAGAGCGACTTCTCACAGACCTGCAACTATGCGAGGCCGTGACTGCCGCCAGTCGCCTGATGCTGACGGCGCGCGAAGTTCTGGCAACTGATGCTGCAGCAGTTTTCATTCGACACCAATCCAACCAACGAACCTCTGGTCGGTCGTGGTCGGCCGTCGTCGCGACGATCGCAGCGATGGCAATGGCTCTATTACTAGTCGTGCGGATCCCGACCAATAGCCGTGTGGCGAACGATAGCCCGCATGCCGCCGAACTGGTTTCGCTCTGGCGATCTGGATCGGACGCGAGCGACGACGATTCGGATGATTTGGACGATGCAATGGATAATGCGGCCGATGTGGCGGTCCCCAGTTGGATGCTGGCCGCGGTCTCAATCGAAGCCGGCCGCCCCATCAACGCTCCATCCGATCAGGTGCAGGAGAACTAACGATGAAACTGCATCAATCGAGCACATTGTCCTGGATGGCCATCCCCGCAATAGCCATCGCCACCAGCTTCATAAGCCTTTCCTCTAGTCGCGCCAATGACAAGACGGACAAAGCCACTAAAGAACGACCGCGGGCCTCTGCCAAGGTCGAGAAGGTCGCCGCCAAACCTCCCGTTGTGGCCGTGACCCCGGAACGTGAAGCGGCCGCAATCGTGTTTGCGCAGCAAAACCATCCGGAACTCGCCTCGTTGCTGGAAGGCCTCAAGCGAAACGCTCCAAAGGAGTACCAGGCAGCATTAGTCGAGTTGGATCGCGCCGTCGATCAACTGGCCAAGATCAAAGGGAAGTCTCCCGAACGATATGAGATTGAATTGGCCGAATGGAAGATGACATCGCGCATCCGTCTGCTGGCCGCCAGATTGTCGATGTATTCGGACCCAACCGTTGAGACGGAACTACGCAACGCGCTGCGAGAACGATTGGAATTCCGCATCGCAGCCCAGCGAACCGAACGAGATCGGATGCAAGGACGAGTCAACAAGCTCGATTCGCAAATCGAAGAGATGACATCGAAAGCGGACAGCATCGTTGAGAAGCAGTTTGCGGATTTGAGAAAGACAATGCCCGCGGCCAAACCCGCCGCGAAAGCCAAGCCCAAAAAGACGACCGTCAATCAGGTCGATGCCAAGGGAGAGAAGCCGTGACACATGTTCAATGGACCAAAGCCATCCTGTTACTGACGGTAATCGCCGGTCTTCCGGTGGTCACTCTCGCTGATGATGTCACGCGAATCGATGAACGATTCGCGGTGGAATCCATCACCGAAACACCCGACTTCCGCCAGCATGTCGTGCCGCTGCTGGGCAAAGTCGGCTGCAATGGCCGGGCCTGCCACGGCTCGTTCCAGGGCCGCGGTGGTTTCCGACTGTCTCTGTTCGGCTATGACTTCAAGTCCGATCACGAAGCGTTGACCGCGGGCGAGAAGCCACGAGTGAACCTCGCGAAGGTCACCGAAAGCCTGATGCTCCAGAAGCCGCTCCAGGTCATCCCACACGAAGGGGGCACGCGGATCAAGGAGAACACGTGGCAGCACAAAGTGCTGACTCGCTGGATCGAAGGCGGAGCCAAACCGATCGGCGCACAAACTCCCGAATTTGTGCGACTTGAAGTAACTCCCAACGAAATCATCGCTAAACAAAAGAGTGAAACGTTCGTGTTGAAAGTGGTCGCCGTCTGGTCGAACGGAACTCGCGAAGACGTCACGCCACTCTGCCGCTTCCAGTCGAACAACGATCAGATCGCATCGGTGGCTGATACGGGCCTCGTCACATCAACAGGCCCCGGCGATTCCAATGTCGTTGTATTCTACGACAACGGTGTGGTCCCCGTCCCAGTGATCCTGCCGGTCAGCGAAAACTTTGGCGACAAGTATCCTGCCGTCGCAACGCCAACGAAAGTTGACGAACTGGTTGTGCAAAAGCTGCGGAAGCTTGGAGTCACCCAGTCCGAACTCTGCACCGATGCAGATTTCCTGCGTCGCGTCAGTCTCGACATGATTGGCACATTGCCCACACCTGCCGAAGTGGAAGCGTTCCTCGCAGACACCTCGGCCGACAAACGTGCCAAGAAAATTGATGAGTTGCTGGAGCGCCCCGCCTACGCGGCCTGGTGGGCCACTAAATTCGCCGACTGGACAGGGAACAATGCTGGCAAGCTGAATAACAATAAGTCGGGAGTCGAAGCGACGACGCTGTCGGCTGACTGGTACGAATGGCTGCGGTCGCGAGTTGAAAAGAACGTTCCCTACGATCAGATCGCCGAAGGAATTATCCTCGCGGTCAGCCGACAAGATGGCGAATCGTATGAACAATACTGCGAACGAATGAGCAGCTACTACAAGAAAGATTCAAAAGCGAGCTTCGCCGATCAACCATCGCTGACTCACTACTGGATTCGCCGCGAATTCAACAAACCCGAAGAGCGAGCCATGGGATT
>DASYEA010000512.1:0-1652 GCA_036499265.1 Schlesneria sp.
TCGTGATCTGGCCCCCGAGCTCTCATTGCCCTCGCAAACGCAAACACGAGACGTCGATCTGGTGGTGAATGCTCGAGTCGCCTGCGATCCCGATGTTCTCGGTCGGCACGTCGAAGCCACCGTCCGTGAAGTCTGTGCGAAACATGCCGCGACACCGACCTTTGGCGCAGCCCAAATGTTTCGACCTGGACGGCCCCAGCCGACACACCGGATGACGGCGACTACTTGATTCGACCTGCAAGTGGTGGGTGGCACGCCATAAGTCTTCGAAGGGCGTGGTCATCGAGGCAAAGACTTCCCCTTCTCAATGCGTCAGGAACGTACCACCCCGCCAAATGAGAAGAATCTATCCTCGCGAGGATTTTCGCTGAGGTTGCAGTTGGAAAGTCGCTAAACTACCGACTTGTCATTGATTCGATGTTGAAATGAAAAGATTCCGCGAAGGAAGCTGTTGAATGTATTTGCGAATGGCAAAGCGTCTGTTGGTGGAAACAGACAAGCGTCTGCTGTGGAAGCTGGCTTACAACTTCGGCCTGAAGGGGATGTTGTCGGTCGAACGCTTTAAACGAAAGATGAAGCGGGGCGAGTTCTTTCCGCCGTTCCTGTACATCTCGGTCATCAATAGCTGCAACCTGCGCTGTCAGGGTTGCTGGGTCGACGTTGCTGCCAAGCAGCAGATCATCGAAGTCGATGCGATGAATCGCCTAATCAAAGAGGCCAAGGAAGCGGGTAACAGCTTCTTCGGCATCGTCGGCGGCGAACCGTTCATGCATCCGCAACTCTTGGAGATCCTGGCCGCTCATCCCGATTGCTACTTCCAGGTCTTCACCAACGGGCACTTCATCACCGACGAAGTGGCCAAGGAACTACGTCGGCTGGGGAATGTCACTCCATTGATCAGCGTGGAAGGAACTGAGATCATCAGCGACGAACGTCGCGGTCGAACGCACGTTCTGTCGAAGACGATGGAAGGGCTGCAGAACTGTCTGAAGAACAAAGTGATCACGGGAGTCTGCACCAGCGTCTGCCAGACCAACATCGACGATTTGGTCAACGAAGCCTGGCTGGATCGCCTCATCGAAATGGGGGCGATGTACGCCTGGTTTCACGTCTATCGGCCGATGGGCCCGAACCCACAGCCTGAATTGTCGCTGACCCGAGAACAGCAATTGCGCATTCGCAAGTTCGTCGTCGACATGCGCGTGAAAAAACCGATCGGCATCATCGACGCATACTATGATGGCGAAGGCCAGGCAATCTGCCCCGCGGCGTCCGGGTTGACTCATCACATCAATCCCTGGGGTGGGATTGAGCCCTGTCCGATCATCCAGTTCGCTCGCGAATCGATCCACGATCAGCGGCATATCAAGGATGTGATTGGCAAGTCTGAGTTCTTGAAAGACTTCCGGCAGTTGGCCGCCAAGTCGACTCGCGGCTGCATCGTCCTCGAACGCCCCGATCTGTTGCATGAACTCGTTGTCTTGCACGATGCCGAAGACCAGACCGCTCGCAAGACAGCCGTCGCCGAACTGCTCGCGATGGAATCGCGTCCCAGCCAGTACGGCCCCGGCCAGGAGATCCCCGAACGAAGTTGGGCATACCGCTTCGCCAAGCGTTTCTGGTTCAACGATTTCGGCGCTTACCGCGCCTTG
>DASYEA010000513.1:0-4695 GCA_036499265.1 Schlesneria sp.
ATATTCATCCACCTCTGGCGCAATGCTGGGCGCTACCGCGATGATTTGGGCGAAGAAGTCACGTTTGTTTCGACGATCGCTCGCAGAAAATTGATCGACCGACTCCGGAAATTTCGCCGCGACCCGGCGCATCAGGCTCCCGATCATTTAGATCTTGTCGAAGTCGGCAGTCCCGAACTATCTGCAGTCGATCATGCCGATGACAGCCGGCGCGCGATCGCGTGCCTGGAAAAGCTTCGCGACAAAGAACGGCAGGCCATCGAGTTGTCCGTCTACCATGGTCTACCTCAGAGTCGTATTGCTGAGCAGACAGGAACTCCCTTAGGGACCGTCAAAACTCTCATTCGCCGAGGATTGGTTCAACTTCGCAACTGTATGAAGATCGGAAACCGCCTGCATGCCGAAGGGGGCGTTTCGGTATGAGCGGCGGCACGCAACAGAATCTGGAGCGATGGGAAGATCTTCACGTCACGAGACTGCTGTTTGGCCTCTCGTCGGAAGAACAAGTCGAGTACGAGGCGCTGGCAAGAATAATGCCTGCAGAAACTGGCGATGAATTCGAACGATTGATCGCAAAGATTGACGTCGCCTGGGCGGATTCGAAGCCACTCCCCGCTCACCTGCGCGAGGCGGTTCGCGCCAAAGCGGTCGCTGAGATCAAGCTGGCTCGACAAAACGCCTCGCCGCTATCCGACATCGCCAGACCACCGTCTCGACAGATGACATTGCTTCCGTGGGCCATCGCCGCTGCCAGTCTAATGGTCTCTCTCGTGACTTTTACCACGAATCGCAACCCGAATCTCGTCCCGCAAGATCTCGTTCAAATGCGAGCCACCTTGCTTTCATCAGCCAAAGATCTGATCGAGTTGAAATGGGTCGACGGACCGACGCCAGTGGTCGGTGCGGAGGGAGACATTGTTTGGAGCCATGCCCTCCAGCAAGGGTATATGCGTTTCCACGGCCTGACCGTGAACGAACCCACTCAAGAGCAATACCAGCTTTGGATCTTCGATAAGAATCAGAGCGAAAAGACACCCGTCGATGGTGGAGTCTTTGATATCACTTCCACCGGTGACGTGATTGTTCCCATTCACTCCAAGCTGCAAGTCGCCAATGCCTACCAATTCGCCGTGACGATCGAAAAGCCCGGTGGGGTCGTCGTGTCCTCCCGAGACCGCTTGCCATTGCTCGCTGCGGTCAAATAAGCCTACTGACGATTTACTGACGAATTTGATCATTTATCAGCAGGCCCACTGCCTGATCGAGCGCCGCAAACCCGTTGCGTTCCTCAAGAATATTGACAGCCTGACGCAGACCCCATAGCTTGCGTCGGTACCCTGCATCGGCCCGCACCTCGGAAGGGATTCCTGAATGATCGTCGATAACATCGAGAACTACGCCAAGTACGCCAACCTGCCCGAACCTTTGTATCGCGCGATCGAGTACATCGGCAGCACCGACTTCAATCATGTGGAAAGTGGCCAATACGAACTCGACGGCAAGCAGATGGTCAGTATCGTCAATCGGTATCAGACCAAGACGATGGAGAATGCGGTTTGGGAATCGCATCGCAAGTACATCGACGTGCAGTTCGTCGCCGGCGGCCACGAACGCTTCGGGCTGATTTCGCTCGACAAAGCCCCTCCGGTCACGACGGCTTACGACGAAAAGAAAGACGTCATCTTCTACGAACCGGGAACGGACACCTTCGACGCCCCCGCCGGGACATTCATGATTTTCTATCCCGACGACATCCATGCGCCGGGACTGGCCACGGGAGCTCCCCCGAAACCGAAAGAAGTCGTGAAGGTTGTGGTGAAAGTGGCTGTCGACAGCATTCAGCAAACCCCTAACGACGCATGACTCCCCGGTCCGCCGAACAGTCGAGGCTCGCCCTGCGATCCGATTTCCGCCGGGCTCGCCCCGGCCGGGATCACAACTAGCAGCTACAAAAATTCGCCGCTCTCCGTACCGGCTCGCCCGGACGGAAGCAACGACTCTTCAGTTGTTTGCCGGACCAACGCCTGAACCGGCGAATACAACAAAAAAAGGACGGCCGTTTCAGGCCGTCCTCAGCGAATTAACTAGTTGCGATCTCGATCACTTCGGCAATGCGGGCATCCACGAGCACAGGTACATCGCGCGAGGCACGCTGGCTTCCACGAGAATTCGCCAGGGGTCGACCGGCTGCTTGGCCTGCATGCTGCCCAGCAGTTGTTCGACCAGAGTTGTCTGCGACTGATAGCTGACGACACGAGCCTTCGTCAGATTGAGCTTCGTTTTGAGTGCCGCTAAGGCATCTTCTTCGTAGCCAATCTCGTCGACCAGCTTATTCGCCACCGCATCGTCCGCTGTATAGATCTGTCCCGTGGCAAGCACCTTCACGGCGTCAGCATCCAAGTCTTTTCGATTCTCATCGATGACTTTGATGAACTTCTGAAATGACTGATCCAGGATATTGGCCCACAGCTTATGTTCGCCTTCGGTCAGTGGGCGAAACGGACTGAGGGCATCTTTGAACTCGCCGGTCTTCAACGGTTCCGAGTGAATTCCAAACTTGTCCGCGAGTTGGCTGACATCATAGTGAGGGATAATGACGCCGATCGATCCGGTCCAGGTGGTCGGTTCTGCATAGATCCGACCATCCACGCCAGCACCCATCGCAATATAGTATCCACCGGAAGCAGCCATGCGCTTCATCTGGACATAGATCGGCTTCCCTTTTTCTTCCAGCTTCTTCAAGCGGTGATAGATTTCGTGACTGTCGGCCACCAACCCGCCGGGGCTGTCGACGACCAGCAGCACACCTTTGACTTTGTCATCTTTGATCACGTGATCAATTTGCTTGATCAGCCGTTCGGTGAACGGCGGCATGATCGTCCCCTCGCAAGACAGCACAGCGATCTTGTCGCTGGCGAATTCGTCACCCGAGTGGAAGCGTTCGTGCGGGGGCTCGGTGGTGGCGTAGTACTCGTAGTAAGCGCCATACAGCCCGATGTTGAACAGCACCGACAGGCCGAGGGCACCCAACAACAATCGAGCACCCCAGCTTCGCCAGATGCTCGATGGCTGGACGATGATCGTCTGAGGACCGCCACCGTTGGCTGAGGATGTAAATGTTTTCGAATCACTCATGTCCAGATTTTCCCAACCGACAAGTATGAAAGCCAAGCCACATCAACCGCCCACGTCGCCATAGAGTCTGAGGCGGGACGCCATGTCCTCGCGCCTGCAAAATCCATATCTTCGTCACGGTCAGCGTAGTGTGACACATGACAAACGTCCAGCATCGGTACTGTGCCACTCGTTGGCAACCGACAGCCAGAAGAACGGCAACGGCTGATGTTAAAGTGCGAAAGCTAAGCAGAGTCTGTCCTAAATTCCGATCGTTACGCTCAAACGTTTGCTACCACCCGAATCTGCGACATAGGCGTCAGAACCGTCACACCTCGAACAATTGTTGCGACGATGACATACGTAACCAATGGAGTCTGGTATCGACGGAAGTTTCCCAGCAGGTGACAACCTGCTGGCGAGGAATCGGCGGATTTCGCCGCCGCCCGGCTGTCGATCAAGGGTGCTACAGGACGCGGTTGTGACCGGTCCCAGGGGAGGAATGCGCGATGAATTTGCGAGGCAATTGCCGCCTGCGAGTCCTATTGATGGGTGCTGTGGCTGCCGGAGTTTTCGGGCCACAATCGATTCAGGCAGGGCCATTCTCTGTCTGGAAGAAGCCATCAGCGAAGCAGCCGGCGCCGACCGTTCCGCCCGAATTGCTGTCCGCCCCTCCCAGCGAAGTCGTTGTCATTCAACCCGTCGTTCAAACCGTGACGCCCGCCGCAGCCACGACTGGCAACAAGTCGGAAGTGATGCGGCAGCTCGAACTGCTCTACGAAAAAGACGGGCGTGAAATGCCCGAACTGAACACGGACATCCGGCCAGTTCCCACGAACCCGACCGGAACTGCTCCGAATGGCACCGCGGCCACATTGGGGGCACCCGCCGCACCAGCACTGCGAACGCAGCAGCCCGCACAGTATCAGCAGCCTCAGCAGCAAAACCAACCTGCTCCTGCTCAGCAACAATATCAGCCAGCTCAAGCACCACGTCAATCTGGTCAGCAGTACCTGCCTACTCAGCAGCAACCACCTGCGGCGCAACCTCCGCAGCAAGCTGAGACGCAACCCGAAGCGAAGAAGTATCCCGTCGCGTCATTCTTCAAGAAGCTGGTTGCGGGAAGCAAGGATCCGAAACCGACCAAGCCGTCCACCGACTACCGACCAGACGTGGCACCTGTACCGCCAATGATGCTGACCCAGCCGCAAACCCAACCTCAATACCAGGTCTTGGTTGGGGGCACCCCCGCCGCGACTGTAGATGCGACTCTGCCTCGACTCGATGGCCAGGCCCGTTCGCCATTCGTGGTGACAGTTCAAACCACGCCTGAAGCGCAACCGCGGTCGCTGAACGATCTGCCACCGGCTCCCGAGTCCGAATTCTTGCCGCCACTACAAACAAACGAGTTGCCAGCGCTATCGGGCGCGGCGGAATTGCCACAACTGAACGCGATCCCCACAGCCGCGCCCGCAGTCAACCCTTCAGTTGTCGCCATCCCTGCAGCCCCTGCAGCGGAAGCCAGTCCATTTTCGGAAATGTCAGAAGCGGCCGCGGATGAGAAGCTGGAGTTGAATCCGT
>DASYEA010000514.1:0-16478 GCA_036499265.1 Schlesneria sp.
ACCTTCAAGACCCAGCTGACGATACAATGCCTCCGCGGACATGCTGAAACCCCCTTTGGAATGCGTGCTGCTAACACAACTCCATTGGGAACCAGCCTGTCCGCTTTTTCAATTCATCCCCCCAAATAGTCGGATGAACCGTGATTCGTCGTTCGACTTCACTCGACTCCATACCTTTGTAAGTCCAGATCACTGTGACCACAGGGATGTCGATTTCGGGGAAAATGTCAGTCCGCATCTGACTGATAGATGTCGCACCGAGGACAACAATCAGAAGCGCCATCACGACGAACGTGTGAGGACGTTGTAAGGCAAGACGCACGATCCACATGACTCGGTCTCCGCTAATTTGAGTGATCAACGAAGTCAGATACCGACGCTATGTGTACACCTTACAAAAGCGTGCTTCACGAATGCGAATGCCATCGTCCGCGAACACCTTCTTTCTGAGTGAGACGGCGTAACCAAGAGACTCTTCCCGTACATTTGGGTGAATAGGTTCAGGCCCCCCGAATGGCCAGAGATTTGGACCTTCCGCGCGGAAACCGACTCGGAGCGAAAAACATCTGGAACTCTCGCAATTTTCGTCCTTTCCACAAATTGTCTGATTTTGATCAATCTTCGTAACACTAGGTGGTTCATATCCCTTTTGCCATGACGCTTCGGTCATAATTCGCGGTTGCCTATTTTGGTGTAAGGTGACGAAGCAAGTCTGGTATTCCACTCCGTCAGCAGCGGGCAATGCTGCCAATGCTTCGCAAACCTGACCGCGCCATTCGAGCGGTGATCTCTGAACCAATCCATCTGCATTACAAGGAATCGACCATGTCAAAGAAGCTGGAAGGCAAAGTCGCTGTCGTCACCGGAGCCTCGAAGGGAATTGGATCTTCGATCGCTCTACATATGGCTGCGGAAGGGGCTTCGGTCGTCGTCAATTACGCGACCAGTAAAGAGGGAGCTGACCGTGTCGTCAGTGAAATCACGAGCAAGGGTGGTAAAGCGGTCGCGGTCAAAGCCGATGTCTCCAAACCCGCCGAGATTGAAGGTCTCTTCAACGAAACGAAGAAGGCCTTCGGTAAGGTCGATATCCTGGTCAACAACGCGGGGATCTACGAATTCTCTCCGCTGGTCGAGATGACTCCCGAACACTTTCACAAGCAGTTTGATCTGAACGTCCTGGGACTACTGATGGCGTCGAAGGAAGCAGTCAAGCACTTCGGCAACAACGGCGGCAACATCATCAATATCAGTTCGGTCGTAGCGACGCTCGCCCCGCCCAACGCGTCCGTCTACAGCGCGACGAAAGCCGCCGTCAACGCGATCACCCGGTCACTGGCTCAAGAGTTGGGGCCGAATAAGATTCGAGTCAACTCGATTAATCCCGGTATGGTCGAAACCGAAGGGGTGAAGTCATCCGGCATCAGCGAGAGTGAGATGCGAAAGCAAATCGAAGCCCAGACTCCCTTGGGTCGCATTGGCCAACCGGACGACATCGCTCCGGCAGCAGTCTTCCTGGCCTCTGCAGACTCGAAGTGGATCACCGGCGAATCGTTCTATATCTCTGGCGGCATGAGATGACCCACTAACATCGTCATCGCCAGAGATTTCGAGACCGCGGTTTGGCAGCCCCCGCCAAACCGCGGTCGTTTCGTTTCCATTTCGGCAATCCACACCCTTCTTTGGCTGGATATCGCAATATCAGATCCCATCGTCACGTGCCCGCGCAAGATGCAGCTGATACATTAATACGGTGGCACATACTGGGCAGGCTCACGCCCTACGCAGAAGACGACGGGGAATGAAGTCCCTGCTCAGAAAGAGAAACCGATGCTGACTCGCCGCAGTTTTCTTGCAACCACCGGCGTCGGACTATTGGGAACCTCGCTGATTTTCGGCGCTGATCCAAAGCCGGTACCGCCGAAAAAACTGGCGGTTGTGACAACGCTTTGGAACTATCGGTCGCACGCCTGGCACATGGCAGAGCGATTCCTGCATGGGTATCCCCTACATGGCCGTTGGCATCGGCCGGCCATTGAAATCGTCTCAGCTTACGTCGACCAGACCCCTGAAGGAGACTTGAGCGCCTCGCGAGCGAAAGAGTTCGGTTTCACAGTCTACCCATCAATCGCCGAAACGCTGCGATGCGGGGGTTCGAAGCTGGCCGTCGATGCCGTCTTGATCATTGGGGAGCACGGCGACTATCCCCTCAATGAGATCGGCCAGAAGCAGTACCCGCGTTATCAGTTTTTCAAGCAGGTGACGGATGTCTTCACCAAAGATGGACGGGCCGCGCCAGTGTTCAACGACCAGCATCTCTCCTGGAAATTCGAGTGGGCTCAAGAGATGGTCGAGCTTTCCAAGTCGATGAACTTTCCATTCCTGGCGGGCTCGTCATTACCGGTCACCTGGCGAATGCCGGCGATCGATCTCCCCTACGGTGCTGAAATTGAAGAGTTGATGTGCGTCGCTTTTTGGTCGAAGCCGGGATGAAGTCACTCGCCAATGGACAACAGCGGATGGAGACTCCGTAACTCGCCGTACGCTACAACGCTCCGCGCGAATCACTCTTCGCTCGCGACTAATTTCGGATTTCCTCAATCTCGCTAAGAATTGAGGCGTTCAAATTAAGCGACCTATGTCACCTGTCATTCAGCAAGTCGAGTAGCGCGGCGGACATGGTCGTCACGCCGGTCTCTACCGCCTCTTGGGCGTCAGGGTAATAGAACGGTGAATGCAGAGAAGGCGGTATCTTGCCACCTTCTTTCATCTTCGCCAGACGATCGGCATTTATCGAGCCCAGGCGGAACATGAAAATCGGCACGCCAGCCAGTCCATACTCCGAGAAGTCTTCGCCTCCCATCGATTGTTCCGTGGGGACGACGTTTGCTTCGCCTAACACTCGTCGAAAGACGGGAACAACTCGTTCGACAAGTGCTTCATCGTTGCGCGTGGCGGGTGTGGCATCCGAGAAATCGATCGTCGGTTCTGGAGCCCCTGCACTCGCCGCAGCGGCCTTGGCCTTGCGTTTGATTCCGTCGAGCAACTGTTGACGAATCTCGGGACCGTAGCTGCGAACGGTTAACTGCAGCCGACAGTTGTCACTGATGATGTTGTGCTTAGTCCCGCCATGGATTGAACCAACGGTGACGACGGCTGGTTCAAAGGGCGAGTTTTCTCGGCTTACCAGCGACTGCAGGTCCACAACAAGATGGGCTGCTTGAACGATCGGATCGATCGTAGTGTGCGGGAACGCGCCGTGGCCGCCCTTCCCTTTCATCACGATGTCGACACTGTCCACGTTTGCCAGGATGTAGCCAGCCCGGTAACCGACCTGTCCAGTCGCCAAATTTGAATCGACATGCAATGCCAATGCATACTTGGGTCGTGGGAAACGAGTGAACAAACCATCCTTCAGCATCGCCTGAGCACCATTGCCCACCTCTTCCGCCGGTTGCCCCACGAACATCACTGTGCCATGCCACGCGTCTTTGTGTGCCGCCAGATAGCGAGCGACTCCGATCTGACATGTGATATGAATGTCGTGCCCGCAGGCATGCATCACGCCAACATCGTTCCCTTTCGCGTCTTTCGCCACAACCTTGGAGGCAAAGGGCAACCCCGTCGCTTCGACGACGGGCAGCGCATCGAGATCCGTGCGGATCATGATCGTGGGTCCTTCACCGTTCTTGAGAATCCCGACGACCCCCGTCTTGCCAACTCCTGTCGTAACTTCGATTCCGAGCGACTTCAGTTCTTCGGCCAACTTGGCTGTTGTTCGCTCTTCGCGGAATGACAGTTCTGGATTGCTGTGGAAGTCTCGGTAGACCGAGAGCAGTGCATTCACATGCTGCTTTGACCAGTCGGCTGGCGAATCATCTGCCGCAACACACATTGCACACATCGTCAGAGCAACAAAGCCGAACATGGCAATTCGCATGATGAGCTCCTCCTCAGAAGTGGGACCTGCCACCTCTTCGAATCCTGAAAGCAATGAACGATTAGGTAGACTGCGTGGCTCGATAGAGATTCGCGTCGTCGCTGGGTTCAAACGGAATCTCAGCACCGTTTGGCCGCAATCGGAAAACCAATCTGCGTTGAAAAATCCTGGCTCATCAGATCACGACGCGAAGACTGTTGCAATTGATGACAACATTCTCAAGCTGCCGGCACCCTACAAAAGCAAACCCCGCTGCGGGTTTCCGCAGCGGGGTTCAGAGAACTTCAATTCCACAATGAACTATCAGTCGTTATTCGCACCACCAAGACCGGGCTCGTTCAGCAGACTGGCTCGAGCTTGCAGGATGCGGTCGCGTTCGGCGTAGACTTCGGCCAGAGCTTCTGGCTTGATCTTCACTTCGGACTGACGATGCAGGCTGAAGCCCGTTCCGGCTGGAATCAGATGGCCAAGGATGACGTTTTCCTTCAAGCCAACCAGGTTGTCGATCTTGCCGGCAATCGCCGCTTCGGTCAGCACCTTGGTGGTTTCCTGGAAGCTGGCTGCCGAGATAAAGCTCTCGCTCTGAACGGCGGCCTTCGTGATCCCCAACAATTGAGTACTGGCGGTGGCCGGACGAGCTTTCGCTGTCTTGATCGGCTTGCCACCTGAGGCTTCGATTTCGCGATTCACTTGTTCCACAGTCGTGGCGGTGACTACGTCGTCTTCGTGGAATTCGGAATCACCTGGCTCGGCGATTCGCACGCTGTCTTGCAACAGCCGATTGATGCGACGGAATTCGAAGCGGTCGATCAACACCCCTGGCAGCAGGGTGGTGTCACCGACATCTTCAACCTTCACTTTACGCAGCATCTGCGAGACTACGATTTCAATGTGCTTGTCATCGATGGCCACACGTTGTGAACGGTACACGGTCTGAATTTCGTGCAGCAGGTATTGCTCCACCGCTTCTTCACCGCTGACTCGCAGGATGTCGTGCGGAACGAGTGGGCCACGAACCAATGCATCACCGGCTCGGACCTGTTCCTTGGCGTGAGCCAACAGAGCCTTACCGTGAGGAATGATGTGTTCCACTTCAGTGCCGTCCGCACCGCGAACGATGATGACTCGCTTACCACGCTTACGTTCGGCGACCACTTCGACTTCGCCGTCGATTTCGGCAATGACCGCGGGTTCCTTCGGCTTACGAGCTTCGAACAGTTCGGTGACTCGAGGCAGACCACCCGTGATGTCCTGCGTACCCGTTGATTCACGTGGGTTCTTCGCGACGATCGAACCGGCCGAGACAGTCTGGCCTTCCTGCACTTCGATACTGGCACGTTCTGGCAGGTAGTAGAAGTCCAGGATCTTGCCGGTCGAATCTTCCAGAATCACCTGAGGATGCAGGTCGCCCTTATGCTCGATGATCGTACGTCGCATGTTGCCGTTCGGGTCCATTTCCGAACGAATCGACTGACCTTCGACAAGGTCTTCGAACCGAACGCGTCCGCCGACTTCGCACAGGATCGGCACCGAGTGCTGATCCCATGAACAGAGGCTTTGCCCCGCTTCAACCAGATCATTTTCGGCAATGGCCAGGACGGCACCGTTTGGAACGGTGTATTTTTCGAGTTCACGATCCTTGGCATCGAGAATCGTGATTTCGCCGTTTCGGCCGAGCACAACCCCACGACCATCAGAGTTCACAACGCTACGGATTCGAGCGAACTTCACTCGACCACCGCGGCGAGCTTTGATTTCGTTCTCTTCCAGGTCGCGAGACGCCGCACCACCGATGTGGAACGTACGCATGGTCAGCTGAGTACCAGGTTCACCGATACTTTGAGCAGCGATGATACCAGCCGCCAGACCTTCTTCGACCAGCGCACCGGTCGACAAGTCCATCCCGTAACACAGGCGGCAGATCCCGAGATCAGCTTCGCAAGTCATCGGGCTACGAACCTGAATCTTCTCCAAGCCCATCGCTTCGATCTTGCGGGCCGTTTCCACAGTGACCATCTCGTTCTCACGAACGATGATTTCATCGGTAATCGGATTAACGATGTTCGACCGGCTGACGCGACCACGGATCGCGTCGGCCAAGCTGACTTCAACCTTCTCACCACGATAGACAACCCCTCGGGTAATTCCCTTGGTGGTATTGCAATCGTGAGTGGTGATCACGTTGTTCTGACAGATGTCGGCCAACTTACGAGTCAGGTAACCGCTGTCTGCCGTTTTCAATGCAGTATCGGCCAGACCCTTACGAGCACCGTGTGTTGAGCTGAAGTACTCAAGGACGGTCAGACCTTCACGGAAGTTCGCCTTGATCGGGGTTTCGATGATTTCGCCGCTTGGCTTGGCCATCAAACCTCGCATCCCGGCGAGCTGACGAATCTGTTCCTGTCCACCGCGTGCCCCGGAGTCTGCCATCAGGAAGATCGGGTTTACGTAAGCGCCGTTATCGCGAACGTCGTTCTTGAACGCTTCCATCATCGCACCACGAATCTCTTCGCTCGCGTGAGTCCACGTATCCAAGACCTGGTTGTAACGTTCCTGAGCGGTGATGATCCCCTTCTCATACAGCTTCTGGCGCTTCAGCACTTCGGCTTCAGCAGCGGCCAACACCTTTTCCTTGTTGTCAGGTGTTTTCAAGTCGCTGGTGGCGAAGGATAGACCGCTACGGGTCGATTCGCGGAATCCGCATTCCTTCATCTTGTCCAGCAGACGGATCGTGTGTCGGCGTCCCAATTCCAGATAGCAGTCCGAGATCACGTTCGCCAAGTCCCGATTCTTCATGGACTGGTTATAGAACGCCATCTTCGCTGGCAAGAAATCGTTGAACATGACGCGGCCGACGCTGGTTTCGATCAGGCCACCTGACGAAAAGCCCTCAGCACCGTCGCCTTTGACTCGCTTACCCTTCGGCAACCGCACATGAATCGTCGTGTGCAGTGTCACCTTGTTCTGCGAGAACGCCGTATGAACTTCCTGCAGACTCGCAAATTTCATCCCATCGCCAGGTCGGCCCGTCTTCTTCAACGTGACGTAATAGCAACCCATCACGATGTCTTGCGAAGGGCTGATGATCGGAGCACCATTCGCAGGACTGAAGATGTTATTGGTCGACATCATCAGCGTCGTGGCTTCGACCTGAGCTTCAATCGACAATGGCAGATGGACGGCCATTTGGTCGCCGTCAAAGTCGGCGTTGAAGCCCTTACAGACCAGCGGATGGATCCGGATGGCGTTTCCTTCGACCAGTGTCGGTTCGAAGGCCTGGATACCCATTCGGTGCAGCGTGGGTGCTCGGTTCAGAAGGACCGGGTGATTAGTAATCACTTCTTCCAGAATATCCCACACCTCTTCATCACGGCGTTCCAGCATTCGCTTGGCGCTCTTGATGGTGTCGGCGTGCCCCAGTTCCTTCAGTCGACGAATGATGAACGGCTGGTACAGCTCCAGCGCGATCTTCTTCGGCAGACCGCACTGATGCAGCAGCAGATTCGGACCGACGACGATCACGCTTCGTGCCGAGTAATCGACACGCTTACCGAGCAGGTTTTCGCGGAACCGCCCTTGTTTACCCTTAATCATGTCCGTCAGCGACTTCAGTGGTCGGTTCGAGGAACCTAGCACCGGACGCTTACAGCGGTTGTTATCGAACAAGGCATCGACCGACTGTTGCAGCATTCGCTTTTCGTTGCGAACGATGACTTCAGGAGCGTTCAGGTCAACCAACTTCTTCAGACGGTTGTTGCGATTGATAATACGACGATAGAGGTCGTTCAGATCGCTGGTCGCGAAGTTGCCGGAATCGAGCAGCACCAGCGGACGCAGATCTGGCGGAATGACAGGGATGCAATCAAGGACCATCCACTCGGGACGGTTCTCGCTGTCTCGCAACGCTTCGCCGATCTTCAGTCGCTTGATCAGTTCTTTCTTCTTCTGCTGACTGGTTGTCTTACGCAACTCGCCACGCAGTTGATCGCACAACTGGATCAGGTTCAGTCCGGTCAGCAGACGCTTGACGGCGTCGGCACCCATCTCGATCGTGAACGTGCCTTCGCCGTACTTCGATTTGGCTTGCCGCGCTTCTTCTTCAGTCAGCAGTTGCCCCGTTCGCAGCGGGGTATCGCCTGGATCGAGGACGATGTAGTCCTGAAAGTAAATGACCTTTTCCAGCGAGGTGGTCTTTACGTTCAGCAGAGCGCCCAGACGGCTGGGCATCGTTTTGAAGAACCAGATATGAACGACAGGCGCGGCCAGTTCGATGTGGCCCATGCGCTTACGACGGACGCGGCTGTGCGTCACCTTGACGCCGCAGCGATCGCAGATCATCCCCTTGTACTTCATGCCGCGATATTTACCGCAAGCACATTCCCAGTCCTTTTCAGGGCCAAAAATACGTTCGCAGAACAAACCATCTCGCTCAGGCCGATACGTACGATAGTTGATCGTTTCTGGCTTCTTCACTTCACCGAACGACCAGCTTCGGATGTCATGCGGACTGGCCAGGCCGATCTTGATCGCGGAGTACTCATTGACGCGGTCATACGAAGATTCAGCGACACTCACGTGGATTCTCCCCCGCTGGATAACGATCTATCTGCTATTGATTCAGTTCAGGCGGCCGAAGCCGCCATTTTGTAAGTCAACATTAACAAGCTCGAACGAGCGGGCTGCGATTACTCGCAGCCTGCTCCGCCTTCAGCTTGATGTCTTTTCCAATTGCATGTTCAGGCACAGGCCGCGGATTTCGTTGTTCAACACTTCGAAGCTTGCCGGAGTACCTGCTTCAAGAGTGTTTTCACCCTTGACCATCGATTCGTAAATCTTGGTACGTCCTTCCACGTCGTCGCTCTTCACCGTCAGCAATTCCTGCAGGATGAACGCGGCACCGTAAGCTTCCAGCGCCCACACTTCCATTTCCCCGAAGCGTTGACCGCCGAAGCGAGCCTTGCCCCCGAGTGGTTGCTGGGTGATCAACGAGTATGGACCCGTTGCTCGAGCATGCACCTTGTCTTCAACCAGGTGGTGCAGCTTCAGCATGTAGATGTAACCCACCGTCGTCTTCTGCTCGAACCTCTCTCCAGTTCGACCGTCAAACAACTGGGCCTTACCGTCGTCTGGCAAGCCAGCTTCACGCAAGTAGTTGATGACGATTTCTTCGGAAGGACTATCGAAGACGGGGCTGCGGACCTTGAAGCCCAGCTTTGCGGCGGCCCAGCCAAGGTGAGTTTCCAAGATCTGACCGACGTTCATACGGCTCGGAACGCCCAGCGGATTCAGGATGATGTCGATTGACGTTCCGTCTTCCAGGAACGGCATGTCCTCGACTGGCAGGACCTTCGAGATCACACCCTTGTTACCGTGGCGACCGGCCATCTTATCGCCGACCGAAATCTGACGCTTGGAAGCGACATAGACCTTCACCATCTGCAATACACCGCTTGGCAATTCATCGCCACGCTTCATCGTGTTTAGCAGTCGGTCACGTTGATCGATCGCGTCTTCAACCGCTCCCCAACCTTCTTTGAAGGCTCGGCGGCAATCTGCTTTCTTCTGCGGACTACGGATGTCGAGCGAATCGAGCGTCGACCGGAACCCCTCGGCATACATGGCGACGAACTTATCGTCGGTGATCGTCCGAATTTCGCGAGCGTCGGCGTCAGTCAATCGACGATCCAAAACCTTCTCGAATTCTTTCATGAATTCGCGGAATGCCTCGGCGATCTTGGCGTTGCCAGCGTCTTCGTTCTTCTTCAATTCCGCTTCGAATTTCTTGCGTTCGGTTTCCGAGAGACTCATCCGTCGCGAGAACTTCTCGGTATGGATGACGATCCCTTCGGTACCACTCGGAACTTCCAGCGATTCGTTCTTCACGTCTTCGCCAGCACGACCGAAGATCGCGTGCAGCAGCTTTTCTTCAGGTGTCAGTTCAGTCTTGGCCTTCGGCGAGACCTTACCGACAAGGATGTCGCCAGGTTCGACTCGCGTTCCGATCTGAACAACGCCGCTCTCATCAAGGTTTCGCAGAGCTTTTTCGCTGACGTTTGGAATATCGCGAGTGAACTCCTCCCGACCGAGCTTGGTTTCCCGAACTTCCACGTCGAATTCATCGATGTGGATCGATGTGTAGACGTCTTCCTTCACGAGGCGTTCGGAGAGAATGATCGCATCTTCGAAGTTGAAACCTTCGAACGACATGAAGGCGACCAGCACGTTACGACCGAGAGCCAATTCACCCGCAGAGGTTGCGGCACTGTCGACCAGAATCTCGCCCTTTTTGACTCGCTGTCCGACCTTGACGATCGGGGTTTGATTCAAACAGGTTCGTTCATTCAAGCCAGTATACTTACGAAGCTCGGTTCGTTTTCCTTCGAGCTCGATACAGGTCGAATCGACATAGGTGATCTTGCCGCTCTTCTCGGCTCGCAAAACCATCCCCGAACTTTCGGCGACGGCCCGTTCCAGACCCGTACCGACGAGTGGCGATTCGGCGATGAGCAATGGAACGCCCTGGCGTTGCATGTTCGAACCCATCAGGGCCCGGTTTGCATCGTCGTGCTCAAGGAACGGAATCAAACCGGCAGAGACACCGACCATCTGACATGAGGCCACGTCGATGAACCCGACATCGTTCGATGCCATCCAAACCACGTCGTTGTGGAATCGCGCCATCACGCGATCGCCGACGATCGCACCCTTATCAACAGGAGTATCAGCCGGAGCGATGAAAACTCGCGATTCCTGATCGGCTCGCAACCATTCGACTTCGTCCGTAACCTTCTTGTTCTTGACGATGCGATACGGAGTGATCAGGAAGCCGTAGTCATCGACGCGAGCGAAGATGCTGAGGCTGGAAATCAAACCGATGTTCGTACCTTCAGGCGTCTCAATCGGGCAGATTCGACCGTAGTGCGAAATATGCACGTCGCGAACTTCGAAGCCCGCTCGCTTACGATTCAAACCACCAGGACCGAGGGCACTGAGGCGTCGTTCGTGAGTCAGCGTCGCCAATGGATTGGTCTGGTCGACCACCTGTGACAGTTCGCCGCGTCCGAAGAAGTACTCAATCGCCGCCGACACGCTCTTGGGGTTCACCAAGGTGCGTGGTGACATTTCTTCGACATCCTTCAGGCTCATGCGTTCCTGCACGGTACGACGCAGCTTCAGGAAACCCTTACGGATTTCTTCAGCAGCCAACTCGTCGATCGTTCGTAGGCGGCGATTACCGAGGTTATCGATATCGTCGACGTGAGCACTGTTATCGCCAATTCGCAGTTTAATGACGTAGCGAATCGCGTTCACAACGTCTTCCGCCTTCAGCGTCATTTCGCTGTCGGGAATCGATTGATCGAACTTACGATTGATACGGAATCGGCCTACGCGACCAAGTCGGTAGCGGTTAACGTCGTAGAACTTCTCTTTGAACAGTTCAATCGCCTTATCGAGTGCCGGCGGGTTGCCGGGACGCAGGCGCTGGAAAATTCGCAGCAACGCATCTTCGTGCGTGCTGGTCGGATCTTCGAGAATACTGGACAAGGCCAGCAAATCATCCGACTTCTCGATGACTTCAACCGCCTTCAGCGTTGAAGTCTTGATCTCAGCCACCATCGCTTCGGTCAACTTGTCACCAAGCTCAGCAATGATCTCGCCAACGCGTTCGTGACCAGCGGGATAGACGACATCCTCGGCGGTGTGCTTGCCAAGCAGGACTTCGTCACCTTTGCCGATCTTGACGGACTTGGTTTCATAGAACAGCTTGATCAGCGCGGTGCTGGTGCCATAGCTCGGATCCATGGCTCGCAAGAAGGTCATTGCCGAGAACTTGCCGCTCTGATCGATACGCACGCCCAGCGTTTCACGCTTGCTGATGACGATCTCGATCCAGCTGCCACGTTCAGGGATGACGCGACACGAAAACTGCTTTCGCTCGCCAGGCTCCGAACCTTGCACGAAGTCCACACCAGGAGAACGGTGTAACTGGCTAACCACGACACGTTCAGCACCATTGATGATGAACTCGCCGCCACCGATCATGATCGGCATGTCGCCCAGATACACTTCTTCTTCGATCGCTTGCTCCTTCATCAGCCGCAGCCAAATTCGGAACGGACGTCCATAAGTCAATCGCAGTTGGCGACATTCCAGCGATGTATAGCGAGGCTTGCCCAACTCGTACTTGACGTACTCCAAGCGATAGCGATGATCGTAGCTCTCGATCGGAAACACTTCCCGCAGGATGGCTTCCAAGCCCAGATCCTTGCGTTCGCGCGGATCGTCATCCAACTGCAAGAAGCGGATATATGAATTGACCTGGATCTCGGTGAGATCAGAAATCTGGAACTGAGACTGCAGCGACCCAAACGACCGAGTCTCGGTCGTTGCGATGATACGGGTGGCCGGAATTGCCATTAGGTTGCTTCCTAGATCCCAAATTGATTCGTCAAACTGTTATTTACGGCAGAAGGACAGCCTGCGACACTAGTCCACGGGGCTCAGCGGACTAAACGCACAACTGTTGTGACAGGGTGGCATCGGAAGCCGACCCCTATCGGAAAGAATGGCGACTGACTGACGTTTCTGCACCACCGTGCGCACCTATCCCGACTGCCGCAACCTTTCGGCTGCGCAGCGGTCGCCAGATTATGTTCGCTCACGACTGTCAAAGCGTGACCTCTGAACCCGCCTATCGACATTCGTAATGCCCAGCCAATGACGGTACTTAACGAATTTCAGTCAGTCATACTGACGAAATCCCTTGGCGTCCTGCCGTGTTCCGCCCGCTTCGCAGAATTCTGCAAAAAGCATTGTGCAACACCGCCTACGCCAGCACAAGGGTGAAGCCCTAAATGCAAGCAAGGTCGAGGGGCGCTGCGGACCATCCTCGCCGTTGCGCCCTGACCACGTCATTACCCGAGTTTGTCATTCTTCGTCGGCATTCGTCCGCAAGTTCTCACTTACGGACGTCATCCTTGCCAGACTACTTGATCTCGCAGGTTCCGCCTGCCTGTTCGACTTCGGCCTTCATTTTGGCCGCGTCGTCCTTCGAGATACCAGTCTTCAGCGGCTTTGGCACGCCTTCGACCAGATCCTTGGCTTCCTTCAGGCCCAAGCCCGTTGCGCCACGAACAACCTTGATCACGCCAATCTTGTTCTCGCCGAAACCGGTAAGAATGACGTCGAACTCGGTCTTTTCTTCCACAACTGCAGCCGCAGCACCGGCGCCTGCAGGAGCAGCCATCATGACGCCGCCACCAGCTGGCTCAATCCCGTGCTTTTCCTTCAGGTAATCTGACAGTGATTTGGCTTGGAGCAGGGTCAAACCAACAATCTGATCGCCCAACTGTGTAATCGTCGCATCAAAATCGCTCATCGAACTCATCCTTTCAAACTACAAACAAACTCTGGGTCAAGACGTTACAACAAGTCGACGTCAGTTTGGTTCTACATGCATCACAAGCTGCGAGGCTCAGGATGCTTCTTTATCTGCGATCGCCTTCACTTGGCCAGCAACCTTGCCTGCTGGGCCGCCAATCGCGCTCGCAAGCCGACCGCCCGGACTGAGGATCAGCCCCACGATCTGGCTCAACAATTCCTTGCGGCCAGGGCTCTTGCTCAGCGATTCGACATCCTTGGCATTGAGCGGCGTATCGCCAATCGCTCCGCCACGGATTTCGATCACCTTCTGCTTCTCACAGCAGCTGGTCATCTCTTTGGCCAGCGAGACGATATCTTCACTGCCGTAGACCAGCGTACAGGCACCCTTCAGAGCACCAGCAGCTCCTGTCAGGCCGATCTCGCTGAGTGCTCGACGCGCTACGGCGTTCTTAACACCCAACATCGAGATTCGCTTCTTACGCAGATCCAATCGCAATTGATTCGCTGCGAAACCGGTCAGGCGCGAAGCATCCAGCACCAGCACTTCACGGCACTCACCTAGAGCACCTTGAATGCTGTCAATCATCATTCGTTTAACAACTTTGCTCATCGCTCACTCCACGCTGGCCAATCACGCCAGAATTCCGTACCCACTTGCAATCGAAATACCTGGCTAACCTGCGATTGAAATACCTGGCGTCATCGTTGCCGACAAGCAGACGTTGCGGACGTATTGCCCTTTGGATGTGGCTGGCTTGATGGATCGCACATACTTGACCATCGCGTCCACATTCTCAGTCAACTCAGCCTGACCGAAGGACAGCCTGCCGACCACAGCGTGAACATTCCCACCCGAATCGCAACGGAACTCGACCTTACCCGCCTTGTATTCCTTCACAGCACCGGCAATGTCGCTGGTGACTGTTCCGGCTCGTGGCGAAGGCATCAGTCCGCGAGGGCCGAGCACCTTACCGAGCGGCCCGACGACGCCCATCATGTCCGGAGACGCGATCGCGACATCGAAATCCAGCCAACCACCCTTGATCTTTTCCGCCAGATCCTTGCCGCCAACAACATCCGCTCCAGCCGCGGTGGCGACTGCGACGTTGTCGCCCTGGGCAAATACGATCACTCGCTTGGCTTTACCGATCCCGTGCGGCAGGACGATCGATCCTCGGACGATCTGATCAGCTTGCCGAGGATCAATCCCCAGACGCATCGCGATCATGACCGACTGATCGAACCGGCACTTGCGTACTCCGGTTGGAAGCTTGTCTTCGAGAGACTTCAGCAATTGAACCGCTGCGCCAACGTCCAGTGACCCCACTTCGGTCAACTGTTCACGCAGAAATCGTACACGCTTAGAGACATGTGCCATGGAACACCCACAAACTTCTAAAAAGAATCCCGGCGACTTCAGTCCAAAACTTCAATACCCATGCTGCGAGCAGTCCCTCGAATCATGAGAGCTGCATGCTCGTGATCGCGGGAATTCAGGTCAGCGAACTTCGCCTTGACGATGTCCAGCACCTGAGCCGCAGTCACACTACCAACGCGATCCGTCTTGGCGTTGACAGCACCCTTGGCAATCCCGGCTGCTTGCTTCAGCAGCACGGACGCCGGAGGGCTTTTCAATTCGAATGTAAATGTGCGGTCTTCGAACACCGTCACGACCACGGGCACAATCATGCCGTTCAGATCGCGAGTCTTTTCGTTGAACTGCATCACGAACTGGCCGAGGTTAATCCCGTGCGGACCGAGAGCGGTACCGACTGGAGGTGCAGGCGTTGCCTTACCCCCAGGGATCTGAACCTTGACCTGTGCTTTGATCTTCGCTTGTTTCTTCGCCACCAGCCGTCTCCTCTACTCGTTCCTGGGTTCTATCAGGTTCGTTCAACCTGCCAAGACTCCAGATCAACAGGCGTTGGCCTGCCAAAAATCTCAATCAACACGGTGATCTTACCGCTATGTTCGTCGACACCTTCGATCTGACCGTCAAACCCTTCGAAAGCACCGTCCTTGATTTTCACGCCGTCGCCAGCGCTGAATTCGATCTTGACGCGAGCAGGTTCGGCCGGCGTCGTAACGCCAACACCTAGCATGCGATCAATTTCCTGTGGTTGCATCGGGATCGGCTGCCCTGCCGCCCCCGTGAAGTCTCCGACTCCATTTGTCGTTCGAACCAAGTACCAAGTCTCGTCATTCAAGATCATCTGAACCATCAGATAGCCGGGATACAGCTTCTGTTCGATGACCCGGCGCTTGCCGGACTTGTTATCCACGATTTTCTCGACGGGGATTACAATCTCCCCAAAAAACTCGTCGAGTGCCTCCTGGCCGATTCGACGCTTTAGCGCATCGCGAATGGTTCGCTCGCGATTGCTTTGAACCTTCAAAACGTACCATTCCATCTGCTGCTCAGCACCTTCCGACATGGCCACTTACCCCCCGGGCCCCTCTGCCAAACGCAGATTATGAACACTGCGACTCGCATCGCAGGCAGGCAACTAGAACTGCAGAACGTGGATCAACTTCAAAAGCCAATGCCAAACCACGTCGTAACAGAACAACACGACACTCAACAAACCCATGACGAACAACACGACCGCAGTCGACCGACGCAGCGTAGGCCAGTTCGGCCAAGACACCTTCGCCATTTCATGTTGAACTTCAATCAAAAACTCGGCGAACTGAGGCAGATTCACAACCCGATAAGCCGCCCACAACCCCGCCACCAACACCACTGCTGTAACTGCCGTCCGAACCGCCGCGCCGACATCAGCCAGCAGCGTTTGATTCATCGACCAACACAGTAAACAGATGGTCGCGGCAATCGCTCCTGCGACAATCTGCCGGGCAAGCCGTCCTTGATTCTTCTTGTAGAGGTCAACGCTCAAAAACGTTGACCAAATACCGCCCGACTTCGCTTGATTCACCGTAAACACCTTAGTTGCTGCAGATTGCGTGAGCCAAGACGCCAAAGCCACTTTGAAACACGGGCGGAGGGAGTCGAACCCCCAACCCCTGGATTTGGAATCCAGTGCTCTGCCAATTGAGCTACGCCCGTTCGTGTTCACGCACGAGCCACGTCGCCTAAATCACTTCTTACGTGATTCTTTGTGCGCCGTATGCTTCCGCAGCTTTTTGTTGTACTTCT